>JADCFR010000493.1 GCA_020249415.1 Roseomonas sp.
AGGTGAGGCAATATCACGCCTATCTTTTCCCGACGGTGCTTGGGATTTTCTTGCTGGCGGATGGGCTTGGCATGGCCTTCGCAGCCCGCATGGTCCGCCACTTGAAGGACCCGCGCCCGGCGTTTTTCATCACCCAGGGTGCCGGCTTTGTCCTGGCGGTGGTATTGCTGGCGTCCCTTTGGCTTGCCCTGCCGCTTTGGCCGATTGCCGATCTGATGGCGGTGGATCATTCGCGCCTGCATGGCGGGGCGCTGGCGATGACAATCTTCCTGGCCGTGGTCGTGGTTGGGCCGCCTTCCTTCCTGATCGGCATGACCTTTGCCTTCGTGCAGCGCGCCGTGCAGCAGGATTTGGCGAGTGTCGGCACGCGGGTTGGTTGGGTGCAATTGGCCAATATTGCCGGCAATGCGGCGGGGTCCATTTTCACCGGCCTGATCACGCTGCATTTCCTGGGCACGGCGGGCACGCTGAAGCTGCTGGCAGCACTTTCGCTTTTGCTATTGCTCGGCTGGCTTTGGCATGGGGGCTGGCGGCGGCCTGTAGAGGGTGGATTGGCCATTGCATCCGCGCTCGCGCTTTTGCTCATTCCTGGCAATGCCGGGCTTTGGTCGCGCATGCATGCGGAAGGGCCGGGCAATATGGTGGCCTGGGCGGAAGATCGTTCGGGTGTGGCGTTTTTCCGCGACAGCAAGGGCGCGGATGGCGTGGCGGAAGGCCCCTTCTTCATCCAGGGCTTCAGCCAGGGGCGCATTCCCTTCCTGTCCATCCATCAATTCCTCGGCGCGGTTGGGCCGCTGATCCATCCTGACCCAAAAAATGTGCTGGTGATTGGCATTGGCAGTGGGGGGACGCCCTGGGCTGCGGGCATTCGCCCGGAAAGCCAGATTCGCGCCATTGAATTGGTGGCGCCTGTGCTGACGGCGCTGGAGGAAATCGGGCAACATTACCCGGATGGCCCCATTGCGCGCATGTTCAAGGATCCGCGCTGGCAGATGGAATATGGCGATGGGCGCCGGACGCTGGCCAAGGAAGACCGGCGCTACGACATTATTGAAGCGGATGCGATTCTGCCGCAGGGCTCTCATTCCGGCTTGCTCTATAGCGCGGAATTCATTGACCAGGCGCGGCGGCGTTTGGCGCCGGGTGGCCTTTATATTCAATGGACACCAACGCAGCGCGCGGTGGAAACCTTCGCCGCAGTCTTTCCCCACGCGCTGCTGCTGATGCCGGCGGGTGTGATGATCGGATCCAACGACCCAATCCCCTTCGACCCCGCAAGGCTTGCGGAGCAATTCGCGCGCCCGGCGCATCTGGCGCATTTGCGCGCGGGCAATAAGGATTTCAGCGATTGGGCGAGCCTATTCGCCGGAACACCGCTGCAATGGCAGCCGGGGCAGAAGCGGGAGGAAGCGCCTTTGACCGATGTCTTCCCGCGTGATGAATTCTACATCAACAATCCGAGCAACGATACCGGGTATTATGTGCGTAGCCGGAACGTATCGGGCCAGCGCCGCGCGGCAGCCAACTAACCGCGCGGTAGAGGCGCCTGCGCTACATTCCAAGCGCGCGGCGATAAAGATCGAGTAGCGTTTCCTGTTCTTCCACTTCCGCCGGTTCCTGCTTGCGCAGCCGGATCACCGCGCGCAGCACCTTGACATCAAAGCCGGCTGATTTCGCTTCCGCGAAAATGTCCTTGATGTCGCTGGATAGCGCCTTTTTTTCTTCTTCCAGGCGTTCGATGCGCTCCACAATGGACCGCAGCCTTTCGCCGGCAATGCCGCCGACTTCGGTAGTTTCCTGCGTGGTGGGGCCCTTGGCCATTCTGCGTTCCTCGGTATGTAGCCCCGACGCTTTAGCTTTGACCGACCGTGCCATCAATGTTGCCCCTGACCTGAAACGGCGAATTTCGCCTTTTGCTCGGCGCTCGCTTCCTTCTGATACTGCGCCTGCCATTCCTTATACGGCATGCCGTAGATGATCTCCCGCGCTTCAGGGTCGGTCAGCGGTAGGCCCTTTTCCTCAGCGGCGGCGCGATACCACTTACTCAGGCAATTCCGGCAAAAGCCTGCCAGGTTCATCATGTCGATGTTCTGCACATCATGGCGTGAGCGCAGATGTTCCACCAACCGGCGGAAGGCGGCGGCTTCCAATTCTGTCTGGGTTGCCTTGTCGATGTCGGGCATGGGGACCTCCTGAAACTTTCACCGCCATAGATGGCCCATTCGGCGCGACTTCGCCATACTGAACTGACAAAGGAAATCCGCCATGGCCTTTACCGATGCATCCGCCCGCGCCGCGCTCCGCCAAATCTTCGACGCGGCCATTGCCAGCGCCGATCCGCGCCAGGTGCTCGCGCGGCATTTGCCTGAACGCCCGCGCGGGCGGGTAATTGTGCTGGGGGCGGGGAAATCCGCCGCCGTCATGGCTGCGGCGGTGGAGGCCGCCTGGCCCGATGCCCCGATCGAGGGCCTGGTCGTCACCCGCTATGCCCATGGCTACCCCACACAGCGGGTGCGCGTGTTGGAGGCTTCCCACCCCGTGCCGGATGCCGCCGGGGCCAAGGCAGCGGCGGCCTTGCTGGAATTGGCGGGCGGCGCGGGGGCGGATGATCTGGTGCTGTTTCTGGTCTCGGGCGGCGGGTCTTCGCTGACGACGCTCCCCGCACTGGGCCTGACGCTTGACGAACTGATTGCAGTGAATAAGGCGCTGCTCGCTTCCGGCGCCACCATCCACGAAATGAACTGCATCCGCCGGCATCTTTCCGCCTTTTCCGGCGGGCGGCTGGCCGCCGCCGCCCATCCCGCGCGCGTGGTGACGCTCGCGATTTCCGATGTGCCGGGGGATGACCCGAGTGTGATTGCCTCCGGCCCCACCG
>JADCFR010000494.1 GCA_020249415.1 Roseomonas sp.
GGTCAGCACCGCGGTTGGGAAGATCATCACCGTATGGCCATCCCGCGATTGCGCCACGGCCTGCGCGCCGATGCTACCCCCTGCCCCGGCGCGATTTTCGATCACCACTGGCTGGCCAAGCAGACGTGACAGAGGCTCCAACAGCGGCCGCGCTGAAACATCCGAAGGCCCGCCGGGCGGATAGGGCACCAGCAAGGTCACTGGCCGCGTCGGCCAATCCGCAGCATGCGCAAGGTAAGGCAGCCCGAGCGCGGAAGCAGCCATGATCCCCAAGCCACGTCTTGCGAGTTTCTTCATAGGAAGGACGACCCCTGATGCTTTTGGTTATTCCTTGGGAGAGCTTAGCCCAAGCGAGGAAAAACCCAAGGGCTTCATAAGGCACCAGGGATGGGGGGCATGCCACGGACGGGCGGCGCGGCCATAGCCGACCGCCCCCCAAAGCTCGCCACCGACGTGCTCAAGGGTCCCGAGGCTGCGGTGCGACACCCGGCATATGATTGCTGCGGCCCATGCCGCAGAATAATGAGACGCTGATTGGCATCCTTCACCCGGATCTGGTGGTACGATTCATGCCCGCCAAGGCATCAGAGAACGCTATTGAAATGGCGAGGCACCTACCCCATCCGCGCCACCGCTTCCGCCGACAGCCAAGCGAGCTTGCCTTCCGCGAAAACCGCCACCGGCGCGCGGCGCGCTTCATCCACCACCACCACATCGCCGCGCAACCCGGCTGCAAGCCGGCCACGATCATGAAGGCCACAAGCCTCGGCCGGGTTGGCAGAAACCAGCGCCCAGGCGCGCGGCAAATCCAGCACGCCGCGCCGGGCCATGATGAAGGCCGCCTCCAGCATGGCCGGACAGAAATAGTCGGACGCCAGCACATTAACCAGGCCGCGTTCCGCGAGTGGCGCGGCGGAGGCCCAGCCCAAATGGCTGCCGCCCCGCACCACATTCGGCGCGCCCATGACCACGGCTTCACCCGCCGCGCACGCATCTGCCGCGACGTCTTCCGTGATGGGAAATTCACAAATCCGCGCACCATGGGCACGAAACAGTGCGCGGCGTTCGATACTGTCATCATCATGACTCAGCATGGGAATGCCCGCACTTGATGCCGCTTCCGCCAAGCGCGTGCGGGCGGCGGGCACTTCATCGCGTCGCGCATAAACCTGTTGCGCCAGCGCCATGAAAGCATCCGCCTTCATGCCTGCGCGCCCGGCATATTTCGCGACATCATCCAGATTATTGAGCTTCTTCACAATGCTTGGCGTATGGTCATTGAAGCCAAGCAGATGCACATCACCGGTGGCGATATCGGCCAGCGCATCATCCAGCGCATCGAAATTGTCAGCCTCAAACCGCAGATGGACGCGGAGCTCCGTGGCGGCACGGCCATTCATTTCCCGAAGCGCTGCCTTCATGCCGCGCCAGGCATCAAGTGAGCGCAAGCCAGGTTCCCAGGAAAGCGTCACGCCCAGATAGGCAGTAGTAATGCCGCATGAAATCAATTGTGCCGCCGAATCACGCAAGGCGAGCGCCGCCGGAAAACCAATGCCAGGGCGCGGCTGCAATTGCCGTTCATGCGCATCGCCGTGAATATCAACAAGGCCCGGCATGACCATCAGCCCAGAGGCATCAAAGCGCCGTGCATCACGCGCGGGGTTTTCCGTGATGATCCCATCCGCCAGGAAAAGATCATCCTGCGCCAATGCCGTATCGCGCAACACCTGCCCGCCTTGAATGATCCAGGCCATGGTCAACTCTCCATCACCAATTGCACGCGCGCCGCAGCATAACAGGAAAGAGTCCAATCCACCGGCACACCTTCCGGATCGGTGTTCAAGGCTTCCGCCACCATCACCGGGCGGGAACGCGATTGCAGCAGATGCTTGGCTTCTTCCGGCGTGGGCAGGCGGGCCGTGATGCGCGTGGAATGGCGCCGGTAATCGGGTACGCCACAGGCCGCAAGTGCCACGGTGATGGAAGCTTGTTGTGCCAGAGATTCTGCCAAAGCAGCGAAACGCGGCAGCGGAAAGTGATGCAGCCCGAGCGCCACGGGCCGGCCATTGGCGAGGCATAGCCGCGCCACGCGCAGCACCGCCTTGCCCCGCCTCATGCGCAAGCCTGCCGCCACCTGCGCATCTGCTGGGATTTCCGCAATCTGCAAAACACGCCCTGCTGCTTCTCGATTCTGCCGGCGAATGATCTCCGAAAACCGTGTGCGCGGGCCAAGCGGATAATCCAGCACATCTTCCGCCACAAAGGCACCGCGCCCCTGTTCCACGCGAATAATGCCGCGCGCTTCCAATTCTTCCAAAGCGCGACGGACCGTGTGGCGATTGACGGCGAAGCGTTCAGTCAGCACCGCTTCGGTCGGCAGCCTTTCGCCCGGCTGGCGCTTGCCGCCTGAGATATCGGCTTCCAGCGCCGAGGCGATCTGACGCCAGAGCGCAACACCCGCCCCGCGTGCCAAGCCAGCCTTTGTCATCAAAGTTTCAACCATGACTGCGCAAATCCATGACATATCCGTATTGCATGGGGTGGGGCTTCCTGTCTATAGGTCTAGACAAGCGTCATGACCCAGACAGATACACCCTCCGCCCAAGTCGCTCGGCAAAGATGGATGGCCGTGCTGGCACGCGCCTCGGCGCGAGAACTGGCCGATGGGCTTGCCGCGCTGCCCGCATTGCCGGAAGCGGAAGTGCTGCGCGCACCGGAAACCGGCCTGGTGATGGTGCGGGGTCGCGCCGGTGGCGATGGTGATGCCTTCAACCTGGGTGAGATGACCGTGACGCGCTGTGCCATGCGTCTTGGTGCGCATATCGGCCATGCCTATATCGCAGGACGCGATCATGCCAAGGCAAGGCTTGCCGCTTTGCTTGATGCTGCATTGCAGGATACCGCGCTGCATGATGCGGTCATGCAGGTAGTTGTGGAGCCCCTGGCTGCCGCGCAACAGGAAGCGCGTACGCTTGAAGCGCGCAAGGCGGCAGCGACGCGCGTTGATTTCTTCACCATGGCGACAATGCGATGACACGCTTGACCCCAGGCTTCGCCGATCCTGTTCTGGATGCGCAGGCAAGCTTCCGCGCCATTCTGGAAGCGATGAGCCGCCCTGGGCGGATTCAAACGATCGCAGCACGCATCAGCCCACCCGCACCGCTCTGCGTGGCTGCCGGGGCAGCTTTGCTCAGCCTTGCGGATGCCGATACGCCGCTTTGGTTGGATGCGGGCGATGCGGTAGGCGAATGGCTGCGCTTTCATTGCGGTGCGCCCATCACGCCCGATATCGGTGCGGCGCGATTCATTGTGGCATGCGGCGCGGCGCCATCCCTTGATGCGCTTGATATCGGCACGGATGAAGACCCGCAGCTTGGCGCGACGCTGATCCTGCAAGTGACTGGACTTGTCGCGGGCGATGGTTGGCGCCTGACGGGGCCAGGCATTCAGCACGAACATCGGCTGAGCGTTCTTGGTGCGCCCGCGAATTTTGTCGCGGCCTGGGCGCAGAACCAGGCGCTATTTCCGCGTGGTGTGGACGTGTTGTTATGCGCCGGCGATAGCATCGCGGCCTTGCCACGCAGCGTCATGATTGCGGAGGGCTGATCATGTATGTCGCAGTCAAGGGCGGCGAAAAGGCGATCAGCGCTGCCCATGCTTGGCTGGATGAAACCCGCCGCGGCGATACGTCGCTGCCGGAACTCAGTGTCGCGCAAATTGAACAACAAATGGCCTTGGCGGTTGATCGCGTGATGGCGGAAGGGTCATGCCATGATCGGTTTCTGGCAGCACTGGCCATCAAACAGGCGAAGGGCGATTTGATTGAAGCGGCGTTTCTGCTGCGCGCCTATCGCACCACCCTGCCGCGTTTTGGAGCCTCGCTCCCGCTTGAAACCAGCCGCATGCGACTTCGCCGACGGATCAGCGCCACCTATAAGGATTTGCCGGGCGGGCAGGTTTTGGGGCCGACTTTTGATTATACGCATCGCCTGCTTGATTTCGCGCTTGCGGCTGAAGGGCGTGA
>JADCFR010000495.1 GCA_020249415.1 Roseomonas sp.
AGGATCGTCCATGATCACTGTCATTACGCCGCCGGCAACGAATTGCTTGACCGTCACCGCCACGGCGGAGCGGGAGCTTAATCTGCACGGGCAGCCCGCACTCGCCGGGTTGCAAGAATTGATTGGCCAGGCGTCGGACGTATGCGCGCGCTACTGCGGGCGACCGGAAGGCTTCGGGCGCGCCACCGTGCGGCAGACTGAGCGCGCGGTTGACGCCGATGCAATCATTCTCGACCGGGACATTAATCCTACCATAACCAGCGTGATTGAGGACGGCACCACGCTTGCCGCAACCGATTACGAGCTTGACGGCTCCCTGCTCTATCGCCTCTCGGGCGATATGCGGATCAGGTGGCGCGCAAATGTGGTTGCGGTGACTTATGCCGGCGGCTTCACCCTGCTGACTGACTTACCGCAGGACTTGGAGCGCGCCTGCCTGATCGTGCTTTCGGCCATCCATTCCAGCCGGGGCCGTGATCCGCACATTCGCAGCGAGACTGCCGATGGAGTGGGCAGCGTGTCCTATATTGACCCGCGCGCCGCGTCTGATGGGCTTCCTGCCCATGCGACTACGCTCTTGCAGCCGTGGCGGAAAATCATCGCATGATCGTAAACGCGGTTCCCCGGATGCTGGCGCGCTATGGCCGCGCCATGACGTTGCGCAGACGCATCGGCACCGGCACCACGTTTAATGAGGCGACGGCTGATGGATATATTCGCGCCTTCTCGCCGGAAGAAATCACGGGCGGCGTCATGGAAGGCGATGCGCGCGTGATCTTGGACGCCGAACCTTTGACCTCTCTCGCCCCTCCGAGAAAAGGCGACTTTATCGTGATTGACAATAAAACATGGTCCGTCCTTGGCGCTCATGCGCGCATGGTGACCGATAACGTCGCGGCCTATGATCTTTGGGTAAGGGGCGGCTGATATGACCCCGGCACCATGGGCAGATGCGAAAGGGCGCCTTGTCGCGCTCAATCTGGCATATCCGATTGAATGGCCGAACGAGCAATTCGACCCGCCTGATCTTGCGATATGGCTCGCGGTTGAAGCCGAGGGCGATGTTCTTGAAGCCATCGAGCTTGGCAACGGCGCATGGGAAGAACGCGGAGTTTTTATCGTGCATGTTTGCGCGCCGCTTGGCACTGGCAGCGAGACTGCGCGCCAAGTCGCAAAGGACATCGCCGGCGCTTATCGCGGCGTAAATGGCTTTACGATTTATCGCCGCGCCAGTGTTGGCGCAGGTGTTCCGAGTGAAGATGGAAAATGGTGGATTCTCACTGTCACCATTGATTTTGTCTACACGGATCGGCCCGCATAGCGGGCAAAACGCGGCCTAGCCGCAGAACCATGGAAAGGGTTTAACGATGAGCGGTTCTGTCACCGGCTACCAGGCCGGTATTGAAACGACTGATGTCACCATGTCTTATGTGCCGGAGAGCGTTTGGGGCACCACGCCAAACAGCGCCTTGACGGCCATTCGCATCACGAGCGAAAGCCTATCTGGTCAAAAGAATCGCACGCGCCCGAATGAAATCACTGGCTCTCGCCGCGTGTCGCCAGCGGTTACGCAACAGGAAAGCGCGGGCGGCAGTATCAATTTCAATCTGTCTTATGGCACGTTCGACGATTTCTTCGCCGGCACGCTTGGCGGCGATTGGAGCGCGGCGCAGGTCATCACTGGCGTTGCCGGCGATATCACCGTCACCGTGACGACGAACGTGCTTTCTTCCACCACCTCCAACAAGTTTCAGAATTCGGTGGAAGGGCAGTGGATTGAATTGCGCGGCTTCACGGCTGGCGGCGGTGCAAACAACGGCTTTTACCGCATCGCGACCAAGACCAATAACCAAAGCCTCATTCTTGCAGGCCGCGCGATTGTCAGCACGGAAACGCCAGCGGGCACGGCTGCCAGTGTGCGGAACGCCGGGATGCTCCGCAATGGCGATCTGGTGAAAAGCTACACCGTGCAAGCGCGATATGCGTCCAACCTTTGGCTTCGCTATGCCGGGTTGATGATTTCCAGCATGTCTTTGTCTGGCGGCGTTGGGCAGTTTTTCACCGGCTCCTTTCAGTGCGCGGCGCGGGATGAAGTCAGCAATACCGTCGGTGCTGGAAATGGTTCCGTAAATGCCGCACCGACAGGCGGGTTCTTTGACAGCGTGGCAGCTTTTGGCGGGGTTCAGATTGACGATACAGCTTTGACTGCCGTGGTCAATTCTGTGGCCCTGAGCGTCGCCCGCGAAGGCGCTGGCATGGATTATGGCATGGGCAGCGCCACCGCTCAGGGCGCGCGCTGGGGGCAAGTGAATGTCACCGGCTCGCTTGAGCTATACTTCCGCGACTTCACACAATATGCGCTTTTCAAGAATGAAACGCGCGCGCGCATTGCGTGGCGGAAGCGCGATCCGCTTGGCAACAGCTACATTTTCACTTTGCCAGGTGCAAACCTGATGAACCCAAACATCACAGCGAATGGCCCAACCCAAGCCATTCTTGCCCGGTTCGATATTGAAGGCGGCAACGATCTGGCGATTCCTGCAATTCAGATTGATCGTTTCGTCGCCTGATGAAATCGCGGCCTTGTGCCGTGATGCTCCCGCGCGGAGCGAGGCCGGTAGCATGGCGGGTGCTATCGGCCTCATTTTCCCGCATCCCGCCATTCCGCAAAGGTAAAACCCATGGCAAAGCTTGCCGCATTCCAGCGCGATCCTGAAGCGCTTTCAAAAGGCGTCTGGATCAATCCCGACCCTGATTTCGATATTGAATTGCGCGTGAAGGCGAAGGATGCTCTTTTCGCTGATCTTGTCTCTATCGGCTATCGCAAGCTGATCAAAAATGCGAAGGAAGATGGCCGGCTGAAATCCGATAGCCGCAGCCCATTGAATGACCTTCCGCCTTCTGCCGTGGCGAATGTCGAGAACGAGATTGTTCTCAAATACATCACCGACGTGCGCAATCTTGAAGATGATGCCGGCGCCGTGAATATTGAGAAATTCCGCAAGATGGCGATGACTGAGGAATTTCGCCCGCTTCTCGACATGGCGCTTGTGGCGTTCAATCTCGCCACCAATCGCCGCGCAAGCGATCAGGAGGAGGCGTTGGGAAACTCCGCACCTTCGCGGCGCACCGCTTCGCGTGGGGCCGCGCCGCAGCCTTAATTGAGGCGGATGAGGACGCCCCTGCTCCGCCGTCCTTGGCGCCAGATATGGCGTGGGTATGGAAGGCGTGGCATGATCTTTCCAGCGAGCGCCCGTGGATTGCGGGCGGCATGGGGCCGATGATGCCATCTGAGACGCCATACCGCGCCGCGCTGATCTGGGCTGAAAGGCGCGGCTTGTGCGGAACCATGACCGATTTCCTTTTGGATGCTTTGAAGGTGATCGACATGGAGTTTTTCACCGCGCATAGCGCCAAGGTTAAGGCGGC
>JADCFR010000496.1 GCA_020249415.1 Roseomonas sp.
CTTGCCAATACATCAGCGGTTTTCCTGTTGCGGCCGCGCCTTGCGTTACAGCAGCGGCGTTCCATTGATGATGCGCTGGACCGGCTTGAGCGACAGCTATTCCTCTCCCCTGCCACGACACCTGGCACTGCGGCGGCGCGTTCGGCTGAGGCAAATCTGGTGCTGTCCTACATCAGCCGCGCACGCCGCAGCCAGCCGGAGGGGCGGCTGGTTGTGGTGAATGAGGATGGAACCTGCGCTCCGGTACGGCTTGAGGATGGCGATACCATCGTCATTCCCGAAAGATCGCAAACCGTGATGGTGCAGGGCGAAGTTTCCATGCCGCGCGCAGTGCTGTGGCGGCAAGGCATGACCATTGAGCAATATTTGAACGAAGCGGGCGGGCTGACCGCGCGCGGTGCGCGTTCGACCCTGATGATGCGCCGTCCAAGCGGGCAAGTGTTGCTTGACCCCCGGCAGCCACCACAGCCGGGGGATGAGTTGATTGCCTTGCCTTATCTGGACCCGAAACTCTTCATCATCGGCCAGGAATTCGTCACTGCCCTGTTCCAGGTTGCCCTTGCCGCACGCGTGATCAGAGATTGGTAGCGCGGCGCCTTTAGCACCCAAGCTGGTCAGCCAAATCCTCAAAGCTGGTGGCGATCGCGCCCCAATCCTGTTCGGCCTTCAGATCCGTTGCCTGATCCGCGCCATGTTCATGGGGGCGGAGCACAAAAGCTGTGGCGAGGCCGCATTTGCGCGCCGCGGCCAAATCGCCATTATGCGCGGCGACTAACGCAACCTGGGCGGGCTTCAGGCCCAGAATCTCGCAGGTGCGCAGATAGGCTTCGGGCTGCGGCTTATAGGCTTGCGCAGCCTCGGCCCCCAGGATCGCATCCCACGGCATGCCGGCGCGTTTCGCCATATTGGCGAGCAGCAGGATATTGCCATTCGACAATGGCGCGATGAAATGCTTGGCCTTCAGACGGATCAGGCCTGGAACAGTATCAGGCCAGGGGTTCAGCCGATGCCAGGCGCGATTGAACCAATCGAGTTCCTCTTCACTGACATCACTGGTGGCAACGCCAAAATCCTTGAGTACACCATCAAGGTTTTCCCGATGTAGCACATCCAGCCGCGTGAAGGGGCGTCGGCCGCTGCGTACCTCCTCCATCGCGGGCTGGTAGCGTTTGCGCCAGGCATCGGCAAAACGATGCGGGTCAATATCACTGCGTCCGTGACGCGCCAGGAAGGTCCGTGCATCGCGCGCAATACCATTCCGCCAATCCACCACCGTGCCGAAAACATCGAAGACCAGTGCCTTCACTTCGGGAAGCGCGCTCATGCTGCCGTATCCTTTTCGGGCTGCGCCCATTGCTTTTCAAAATCCCAGACTTCCGGGAAGCCCATGAGCTCGGTCATTTTCTTGAAGCCATAGGATTCACCCAGCGCGAGACTATCGCCGGCGGTCTTCAAATGCGCATAGGCGCGCTCCAAGGCAGCAGCCGCCGCAAGGAAGCCAATGGCAGGATAGATCGCCATGGCATAGCCAATTTCCTGCAAGCGCGCGGCGGGCAGGATGGGGGTGCGCCCGCCTTCGACCATGTTTGCAAGCAAGGGTTTGGAAATCGCCTTGCCGATGGCGCGCATTTCATCTTCGCTTTCCGGGCTTTCGATGAAGACAATATCGGCACCTGCATCACCATACATGCGCCCGCGCCGAATGGCTTCTTCAAGGCCGAGCGTGGTGCGGGAATCCGTGCGCGCCACAATCAGGAAATTCGGATCGCGCCGCGCTTCGGCAGCCACCTTGATCTTCAGCACCATTTCTTCCGCCGGGATCACGCGCCGGCCAGGCGTATGGCCGCATTTCTTCGGCATTTCCTGATCTTCAAGCTGAATGCCGGTCATGCCGGCGGCTTCATAGCCAAGCGTGGTGTGGCGCACATTCAGCAATCCGCCATAGCCCGTATCGGCATCCGCGACCAAAGGTGTCTTGCAGCCGCGTGCCATGGTGCCCATGCGCGCCACCATATCGGCATAGGTGGCAATGCCTGCATCCGCGACACCAAGCGCGGAAGCAACGGCGCCAAAGCCTGTGCCATAGATGCAGTCAAACCCCATGCCATCGGCAATCTTGGCCGAAATCATATCGAAAACACCGGGGGCAAGGATGAAGCGCTTCTCGGCAAGCGCCTTGCGAAGGGATGGATTGGCCATGGGATTTCCTTATCTGTTTATTGTGGGCGGATATGGCCGGCAGCACTCGCCGCGGCCCAAATGCGATCATCGCGTTGCATGGCTTCCAGCAGCGCCGCAGATGGGCGCACATCTGCCTCCACCCCAAGCGCCACCAGCCTTTGCTTGAAGGTTTCGTCGGCGAAAACCGCGCTGATGGTGCGGTAGATGCGATCCACCAGGGCAGGCGCCATGCGTGGTGGCCCCAGCATCGCAACCCAGCCGGAAAGATCAAAATCGCGCACGCCCTGTTCGGCAGGCGTTGGCGTATCCGGGAAGAAGGGCGAACGCGTGCCAGTGGAAACGGCCAGCACGCGCACGCGCCCGGTTTGCATATGCGGCATGGCACTGACAGTGCTGGTCCAGCCACTCGGCAAATGCCCGGCGACGATATCATTCATCAACGGCCCACCGCTACGATAGGCGATATCGGGCATCTCCACCCCGGCACGCCGCGCCATTTCCTGCCCGATGAAGGAAGATAGCGCCTCGGTCGAACCGGTGCCGACCTTGCCGGGATTGGCCTTGGCATAGGCGAGCATGGAGGTGAGCGACTCAAAAGGCTGATTGGCGCCCGCGACCAGCACCATGGTATTGCGCGTCAGCATCGCAATCGGCGTGAAATCACGGATCGCGTCATAGGGCATGCTGGGCAGATGATATTTGTTCATGATGTGGGTTGAAACAACCACGAGCAAGGTATGCCCATCGGGTTCCGCCCGCGCCACCACTTCGGAGCCAATGACGCCCGCGGCACCGGCGCGGTTCTCAACAATGAAGGGTTGCGGCAGCGTAGTGCGCAAGGCCTCGCCAATCGCGCGCACCAGAATATCCGTCCCGCCACTGGCGGCATAGGGCACCACCACGCGTATGGGCTTGGTGGGCCAGGCGATATCTTGCGCTTGCGCCAGCCCTGGCAGGGCGGTTGCGGCCAGCGCGCCGAAAAGCGCGCGTCTTTCCATTTTCATTCGCGTATTCCTCAATCCACGCGCGCGCCGGTGGCCCGCACGATCGGCACCCATTTGTCAATTTCGCTTGCGATGAAGGCGCGCGTTGCATCCGGCGTCATCCCGTCCGGGATGGTATTGCCAAGCTGGATCAGCCGATCGCGCACATCGGGCCGGCGCAGCGCAATCGCGATTTGTTCATACAGAAATTGCCGGATGGGCAAAGGCGTGCCGAGTGTCGCGGACCATGGTGTCCAGGTTGTCGCCTGGAAGGCGGGCAGGCCAGCTTCGGCCGAGGTTGGCACATCGGGTGCCATGGGTGAACGTTCTGGTGTTGCAATCACAAGCCCCCGCACCGTGCCGGCGCGGATGTGATCAGCAAGGAAGGAGATGGTATCCGACTGAAACGCAATGCGCCCCACGGCGAGATCAGCAAAGGACGCCGCAGAACCGCGATAGGGCACATGCTGCGCCTGCACCCCCAATAAATGCAGCAAAAGTGCCGAGGAAATATGCCCCGTGGTGCCATTGCCCGAAGACCCGAAATCAAACCGGTTCGGATTGGCGGCAAGCAGCGCACGGAATTCTGAAAGCGTATTCACGCCAAGCGAAGGGTGCACCGCCAGCACGATAGCGGAATGGCTGCTGATGGTGATGTGATCCACGCCGGTCAAAGGATGCACGCGGAGCCTTTCACCATAAAGCCCGATATTGAGCGCATGGGACCCAAGCGCGCCAACCAGCAGCGTATAGCCATCCGGCGGCGTTTGTGCGACGGTTTCAAAGGCAACCGTACCACCGCCGGAGGGACGATTTTCGACGACGAATTGCTGCCCCAATTGCTGCGACAGCGCGGTTGAAATCAGCCGCGCATTGATATCGGCATTGCCGCCAGGGGCAAGGGCGACCACCACGCGCACCGGCCGGTTCGGGTAATCCGTGCCCGGCGCCTTGGGCTGCGCCCAGGCAGGCAGCGCCAATAACGCAGCCATGGCCGCCAGCAGAAAACGCTTTGTCATTCTTGCCTCCCCTTCATGTCAACCAATCGCATGTTCCAGCACACCAACGCGTTCCACTTCCAAGCGTAACCTGTCGCCCGGCTTCAAATAGCGCGGTGGCACGCGGAAATGCCCAACGCCGGCGGGCGTGCCGGTCGCAATCACATCGCCCGGCTCCAATGTCATGTAGCGCGAGAGAAAGGCAATCAGCGCCGAGACGGAAAAGATCAGATCGCGCGTATTGCCGTGTTGTACTTCTTCGCCATTCAGCCAGCATTTTACGTCCAGCATCCAGGGCTCGCCCACTTCTTCCGGCGTCACGATCCAAGGGCCCATGGGGCAGAAGCCATCCATGCCCTTGGCGAAGGATGTCATGGCGAGTGGTACGTCAAACTGAAATTCCCGCGCGCTGACGTCATTCAGCACGGTGTAGCCCGCGACATAATCCAAAGCGACGCCTTCCGGTACATCCCGCGCCGGTTTGCCGATCACGACGCCAAGTTCCACTTCCCAATCGGGCTTTTTCACATCGCGCGGGATTTTCACCACCGCGCCGGGGCCAACGACGGAGCTCGCCGGCTTCATGAAGATGCGCGGCATTTCCAACTTCGGTCCGCCGACTTCCTTTGCATGATCAGCGTAATTGCGGCCAACACCCAAAATCTTGCCAGGTTTCAGCGGTGCGAGGAGTTTGGCGCCCGCCCGCGGTTGACGCAGTGCGGCATTCTCCGCCCGCGCGGCAAAGGCAAGCGCGCGGCCAGCGGCGGTCATTGCCGTTTCATTGCCGAGCAGTGCGACCATATCGCCAGGGATGATCTCAGCACCAAGGTCAGCCTCACCGGCGGCGCGCATCGCGGCGGATAGGGCCGGGCGCAGCGCGACGAGGCTTTCTCCAACCACGCCACCAAGTATTGGGCCATGCGCGCCCTGAAAAGTGACCAGCCTCATGCCGCCAGCGCCGCGTAATCGAGTGTCGCCATAACCTGCACCCGCAGGATGTAGCGATCCTCACCGGGCAGGTAATCCGCCACCGCATTATGCATGGTGCCGATATTGTCCCAGATCAGCACATCACCTTCCGACCATTCATGCGTATAGAGGTATTTGTCCTGCGCCTGATGGCGAAACAAATAATCCAGCAGCGCATCGGATTCGGCGCGGTCCATACCCTTCACATGCATGGCATAGCCGCAATTGCAGTAGAGCACGGCCCGCCCGGTGATCGGGTGAATACGCACAATCGGTTGCTCAACCGGCGGCTTTTTCGCGCGCTGTTCGGGCGTGAGCGGGCCGCGAATACTGCCCGGGCGCTGGCGCATCATGTCCCAGAATTTGCTGAAATCATGAATGGCAACACGGCCTTCAATGCGCGCCTTTACCTCGGCTGGCAGATCAGCATAGGCGGCATGCATATTGCGGAATTGCGTCGCCCCCAGCACCTTGCCATCACGGCGGGGTACGCGTTTGGCGTGCAGCATATTCGCCAGCGCAATTTCCTTCGAATAGGACATATCCGTATGCCAGCCCTGGCCGGCATCATTCAGCCCAACAGGCTTGCCCGTTTCATCCTTCATGTTTGACAGGATCATCACCTCAGGATGATCGGGCGCATGGAACAGATTGGCGACATTCACTTCCAAATCGCCAAAGCGCTTGCCGAAGGCGGCCAGATGCGGCGCTGCCAGATCCTGCTTCGGAAAACACAGCACGCCATATTCGCCGAGCGCGCGCAAAAGCGTGCGGAAATCCTCAGGCGAGGCAGGCTCACGCAGGTCAATGCCGTCAACCCGGGCGCCGAGCCCGGCATTATTAGGGGTGATTTTCATGCTGGCATCCTCCACAGGCGCCGAAATTGAGGCCCCGGCCCCGGTGCGTCAACCGGGCGCTTCCCTGGGGCTGAAGACTGCGTCAGGATGGCGTCATGGAAACGCAATCCCCCAAGCCCGCCCCGGTGATTATCGGGGGAGGCATTGTTGGCCTGTGCATCGCCTGGCATTTGGCGCGGCGCGGGCTGAAGCCGCTGGTGCTGGAAGCCGGCAAGGAAGGCGCTGCCTATACCGGCAATGCGGGCGCCATCAGCCATGGGTCGGTCGCGCCGCTCGCCATGCCGGGCGTGTTGGCGCAGGTACCGAAAATGCTGATGGACCCGGCCGGCGCTTTGCATATTCCCGCGCGCTATTGGCTGCGCGCCATGCCTTGGCTGCTGCGCTTTGTGGCGTCTGCTCGGCGCGAGAAGGTCGAATCCGCCGCCGTGGCGCTTTCCGCACTGCTGTTTTCCGCGCCGGATCGGCATCGTGAAATCCTGGCCGCGGAAGGGGCGAGTGACCTGATCCGCGAAGAAGGCCAGATGTATCTCTACCGGAATGAGGAACAGCTGGCGAAGGATAACGCCTCCCTCACGTTGCGGCAGAAGCATGGGCTGAAAGTGCAGAAGCTGGTCGGGCCGGCCTTGCGCGATTTGGAGCCAGAGGTTTCGGAAGATTACCAGATTGGCCTTTATCTGCCCGATCACGGTTCCTGCGTGAATCCCGCGCGGCTGGCCGCCGTGGTAGCGAATGGCGTGCGCCGGATGGGGGGCGAGATTCGCAGCGTTGAAGTGCAGGCGATCCTGACCGAAGGCCGGCGCGTGACCGGCGTGCGTTGCGCGGGGGAGGATATCGCCGCGGACCAGATCGTGCTCGCGGCTGGTGCCTGGTCCGCGCGTTTGCTCGCACCCCTTGGACTGAAGGTGCCGTTGGAAACGCAGCGCGGTTATCACGTGATGCTGCCGGATGCGGGTGTGAAGGTGGGGCGCGTGCTGTCGCCCGCTGATCGCAAGGTGTTCATCAGCCCAATGGAAGAAGGCTTGCGTGTGGCCGGTTCGGTTGAAATCGCCGGGCTTGATGCGCCACCCACGGAAGCGCGCGCCATGTTGTTGTTGGGTGATCTGAAGAAAGTGTTTCCCAAGGCGCGCACGGAAGGCGGCAAGATCTGGATGGGCCATCGGCCCTGCCTGCCCGATAGCGTGCCGGTGATGGGGCCGGTCAGCGCCTGGCAGGGGCTTTATTGCGCCTTTGGTCATGGGCATTTGGGCCTGACGGGATCAGCGCCGACTGGCGCGCTGATGGGCGCTCTGGTCGCGGGCGAAAAACCCAATTTCGATTTCACGCCCTTCGCGGCGGAACGTTTTGCTTGAGGGGAAAGAAGGCAATGGGACAGGTACAAGGCAAGGTCGCGCTGATTACAGGTGCGGCGGCTGGTATTGGCGCAGCTTGCGCGGAGGCACTCGCCGCCGAAGGTGCGAAGGTGGTGCTGACCGATGTTGATGACACGCGCGGCGAGGCTTTGGCTGAAAAGCTCCGCGGCGCTGGGCATCAGGCGCTTTATCTTCATCAGGATGTGGTGGATGAAGCGCGTTGGGCCGAGGTGATCGCGGCGATTGAAGCGCAATTCGGGCGGCTTGATGTGCTGGTCTCCAATGCCGGCATCGCGATCATGAAGCCTTTGCTTGATATGTCGCTGGCCGATTGGCGGCGGCAGAATGCGGTGAATATTGATGGTGTGTTTCTGTCGGTGAAATACGCCATTCCCGCCATGCGCCGCGCGGGTGGCGGTTCCATCATCATGATGTCGTCCATCGCCGGCATTCGCGGTTCTGCCGGTTTGGCTGGTTATTCCGCGAGCAAGGGCGCGGTGCGGCTATTCTCAAAATCGGTCGCGCTGGAATGTGCCGGTGCGCGGGATGGGATTCGCTGCAATTCCGTCCATCCTGGCGTGATTGAAACCGATATTTGGCAGAAGATGCCGCAGGGGAGTGACGCCGGTCGCAATGCGCCGATTGATCCGCGCCAATTGGCGGCGAATATCGTGCCCCTGGGTGAAGCCGGCACGGCGGCGGATATCGCGGCGGGGGTTGTGTTCCTGGCGTCTGACGCATCGCGGCATATGACGGGCAGTGAATTGGTGATTGATGGCGGTTCAACCGCTGGCCGCGCCGGCACCATGCCGCGTTGATGGATAGGATATCAGCATGAAAACCGCCCTTGTCACCGGCGCCGCACGCGGGATCGGGCTTGCCGTCGCGAAGCGGTTTCTCGCCGAGGGTTGGCATGTTGCGCTGCTTGACATTAACGCGGAGCAACTCCGCGAAACCATGGCTGCGCTGGCGCAGCCCGCAAAAACCCTTGAGATCATCTGCGATGTTTCAGACCCGCCCGCCATTGCTGCGGCGGTCCAAAAAGCCGCCGAGCATTTCGGGCGATTGGATGCGCTGGTGAATAATGCCGGCATCGCGATTTTCAAACCTATTCTGGAAACCACGCCAGATGATTGGGCGCGCGTACTGGCGGTGAACCTGACCGGCCCATTCCTCACGGCGCAGGCGGCGGCGCCGATCATGGCTGAGGCGGGTGGCGGGGCGATGGTGAATATCACCTCCATCTCTGGCTTGCGGGCTTCAACGCTGCGCGTGGCCTATGGCACCAGCAAGGCGGGGCTCGCGCATCTCACGAAGCAGCAGGCGGTGGAATTCGCAAGCCTTGGCATCCGCGTGAATGCGGTCGCCCCCGGCCCGGTGGATACGGCGATGGCGAAGGCCGTGCATACGCCGGAAATCCGCGCCGATTATCACGACCATTTGCCGCTCAATCGCTATGGGCTGGAAGCGGAGCTGGCGGAGGCAGTATTTTTCTTATGCAGCGACCGCGCGAGCTACCTGACCGGCCAGGTGATTGCCGTGGATGGCGGGTTTGATGCCACGGGGATTGGCCTGCCGACGCTCAGGGCAGAACGGCGCAATCTTTAGAATACCTACTATGCTGGTGGTCGCGTCATGCTGCTATCGGGAACCAATAGCGATGATCGGACAACGCCGGATGCGTTTCTGCTAGGTTCCTAAAGCCGGGCGCGCGGGGCGGTGGCGGAAAGATCACCACCGCACCAACCAAGCCAGGCCTGAGCGTAACCGTCGCGCGCCACCCGGCGAAAGGCGTTGCCACTCGGAAAGGTATAATCGCGTGACTGCTGCATCGCCATCCCCCGGAAGTATCGCGCGCCGCCCGGGGCTGCGCGATGGCGTTCTGCAC
>JADCFR010000497.1 GCA_020249415.1 Roseomonas sp.
CCCCGGCGCAAAATCGAATTTATCGCCATCCAAGGATAGGGCGAAGCTATCCATCTGGCCGTTATTGGCAGGCCCGCCCTGTTGTTCGGTATTGCGATTATAGCGCTCATACCGCTCATCGCAGCAGCGTCGGCGCGTCAGCCAGGTTGAAGACAGGAAGGTCCGATCAAGCGTGAAGGCGGCGGCAGAAATGTCATGCTCGCCAAAGCGTGGATCCGAGAGGAAATTCCAGGTGCCGCCGATACCCATGGCATCGCCGATCATCTGCACCTCATGCGCGCGGATGCGTGTCAGGATGCCGGGGAAATCATGATGCCCGCGGCTGAAGGGCGCGACAAAGCGCCCGCCATAAAGGGTCAGCGCATCATCCGGTTTCCATTCCGCGAAGAAGGCTTCCAGGAAGGCGGATTGGCGACGAAAGCCAATCACGCCATCCTTGGGAAAGCCGCCCGTGGCATCGCCTTCCCCGATCGGTTCGAACGCCACCACGGTTTGCAATGAAAGCCCCGGCGCGATGTGAAAGCCGGTGGCGACTTCACCGAACAGATAAAGGCTGGTGCCACGCCGGGCGGAATCCTTGGCGTTGAAGGTAGAAACGCCATAAAGCCCAAGATCAGCTTCCCCCGAGACATGCGGCGTGAAGCCTTGGGCCATGGCGGAGGATAGGACGCCAAGGCCCATCAATGCGCCGAAGGCCAGGTTGCGCAGCGCGGTTTTGATCACGCGGCGTCTCCGCGCATCGCCGGCACCATCAGCGAAACATTATGCCGGAACATGGCTTCATAGGTCGGTGCCGGGCCGGCTTCGGCGGAAAGCGCATCGGCATAAAGCCGCCCGCGCACCCGCAAGCCGGTTTCCTGCGCAATGCGTTGCAGCGTTGCTGGGTTGCTCATGTTTTCCATGAAAAGCGCGGTGATATTCTCGGCCTTGATCAGGCGAATGAGCCGCCCGACCTCGGCGGCTGAGGGCTCAGCCTCGGTGGAAACGCCCTGGGGGGCGAGGAAGCGCACGCCATAGGCATCGCCGAAATAGCCAAAGGCATCGTGGCTGGTGACAATCTTGCGCCGCGCTTCCGGCACCTTGGCGATTTCGGCGCGCACCCATTGGTCAAGGGCGACAAGCCGCGCGGCATAGGCTTCGGCATTGCGGCGGTAATGCGCCTCATTGCCCGGATCGGCGGCGATCAGCCCGGCGGTGATGTTGCGGACATAATGCTGCGCCAGACCCAAATCCTGCCAGGCATGCGGATCGGGCACCCGGCGTGGCCCGACGGAATGATTATGCCGTCGCCCAGCGCCGCCATGGTCATGCCCGTGATGCGCATGGGCATCCATCATGCGGGGTGTGATGCCATCCGTGGTGGTCACCAAGGCGCCCTTGAAGCCAGAGGACCGGATCATGCGATCAAGCCAGCCTTCAAAGCCAAGCCCATTGCGGATGACGACCCCGGCATTGGCAAGCAGGGCGGCATCCGATGGCTTGGGCTGAAACCCATGCGCATCCTGATCTGGCCCGGTAATGGCACGGAGCGTGATGCGATCCCCGCCGACCTGGCGCGTCATATCCGCAAGGATGGAGAAGGAGGCGACGACCGAGGGCCGCTGCTGGGCGCGGGCGGGCCGAGCGAGCAAAAGGGCGGGGGCGAAGAGGACGCTACGGCGCAGCATGGGCGGGAGCCTTCAGGATCAAATTGAAATGTTATAATGTAACATAACGCCCGCCTGTCAAGCGCCATGGCCCCGCCCTCGGTAAAGGGCTAAACTGATCGCATGAGTGACGTCCTGACCCCTGCCCCGGAAGCGGAGGACGCCGCGCGGCTTGCCGAAAATGCCGCGCTTGCGGCACGCTTGCTCCGCGCGCTCGCCAATGAAAGGCGGCTTCTGGTGCTGTGTGACCTGGTCGCGGCGGGCGAGAGATCGGTCAATGACCTCGCCGCCAATGTCGGGCTGTCGCAATCGGCGCTATCACAGCATTTGGCCCTGCTGCGTGAGGAGGGGTTGGTCGCGACCCGCCGCGCCGGGACGGTGATCTATTATCGCTTGGCGGACCCGAAGGCCGAGGCAGTGCTGCAGACGCTGCACCGCCTGTTTTGCGGCGCGCCGGATCAGTCGGGCGGGGTTTCCTCGGGCGGGTAGTTCAGCTCCACCGCGACGCCGTTGGGGTCATGCAGGAAGATTTGTGTCTGCCGATCGCGCGGAATGACGCGCGCCGTATAGGTCACCTTGTGCTTGTCCAAATGCGCGCGCATGGCGGCAAGCCCGGTGCAGGAAAAGGCAATGTGATCCACAAGGCCGGTGTGCCCGACCTTGCGTTCGGGTAGCCCTTCCTCGCCCTGGCGATCACCGATCAAATGGACGGTCGGATTGCCGCCGCAATAAAGCCAATAGCCGGGGAAGGTCAGCGGCGGGCGATAGCCCAATTTAAGCCCAAGGATTTTCTCATAAAAATCCTTGGTGGCTTCCAGATCCACCGGGCGTAGCGTGTAATGGTTCAAACCTTGCAGGCCCATTTTTGTTTCCTCCGTTTATTATGTTGCGGATCGTGGCCGATCCAACCTTACAGGAAGCGCGCATGCGGCGTCTGCCCCAGCAGATGCTGACCCACCGCTTCGAAATGCGCGC
>JADCFR010000498.1 GCA_020249415.1 Roseomonas sp.
ATGATCCCTGTCGCGTCCTACATTATCGCGACCGAGGAACTACCCGCTGAGACGATGGACCGGCTTTTTCCGGGCCGACGCATGATCAGCGACACAAAGCGCGTGCTGAATTATTTTCGGCCGTCTCCGTATGGCAATCGCATTTTGTGGGGCGGTCGCGCACGCTTCGGCCCCAATGCGCCGGAAGCCGCCGCACCGCGGCTGCACAGTTTCATGACCGCGGTATTTCCTGAACTGAGCAAGGTGAAGATCACCCATGCCTGGACCGGCAATGTCGCTTTCACCTTCGATTTTCTGCCGCATATCGGTGTGCAGGATGGCATTCATTATGCGGCAGGTTGCCAGGGTTCAGGCGTTGCCATGGCAACCTGGCTTGGCCACAATGCCGCGCTGAAAATCGCTGGTGCCGCCAATCAACGCTTCGCACTGGATGGCTTGGAATTCCCGACGATTGCGCTTTACAACGGCAACCCGAATTGGTTCCTGCCCATCATCGGCGGCTGGTACCGCCTGCGTGATCGGATTGACCGGCTGGCGGCGTGATGCACGGCGTCACGTGAACTCCGCCAGCACCGGCAAAAGATATGGGCGAAGTGCAGCGTAATCCTCGCTCATCGGGAAATGGCCCAGGCCCTTCATGATTTGCACCTTGGCGCCCGGGATGGCGGCGGCGGTTGCTTCCGTATCCTCTGGCTTGCAGGAATAATCATAATTGCCGGTCAGCATATGCACAGGGCAGCGCTTGGTATCAATGCGCGCCAGCTTCGGGCGTAAATCGCCTTCCCCCTTGTAGAAATGCAAATCACCGCGAAACACGCCAGGCCCGCCCTGCATGTAATGCCACAGCGTTTCCCAACGCGAAGCGTCTGGCGCATGCGGGCCAATAAGGCCGGAGACGATGCCACCACACACCTCACCACCATGCACATGCGGGTGATGCAGCCAGGATGTATCGTAATAGGGTGAAAGAAACGCGGCCGATTGCAGGCCGATCACGCCGCGCAATTCATCCGCATGTTCGGCTGCCAAATCCAGCACAATGCGCCCGCCAATCGAACAGCCCATCACCACGGGCCGATCGAGGCCAAGCGCGCGCGCCACCGCGATGATCATGCCCGTGTAGCGCGCGGTGGTGAGCTGATAGGTCTCACGCTCCCAGCCCTCGGGCGGGCTGGACTTGCCATGCCAAGGCATGTCGAAAGTCACGCAGCGAAAACGCGCTGTCACTTCCGCATCATTCAAAAGGCCGCGCCATTGCCTTCCATCGCTGCCCGCCGTGTGCAGCAGCAAAAGCGGGATGCCCTGACCCGCTTCTTCAAAATACAGCCGATGCGCACGGCCTTCGAGTTCCAGCTGCATATAGCGCCCGGTAATGGCTTCGATCATGCGCGTGGCTCCCTAAGTAGGGCGAGCACGCCCTTGAACCAGAAAATATGCGCCATAAAGAGCGCGACATTACCTTCCACCTTGAAGGTCCCAAGCCGAACCAAGCCCATAATGTCATGCCAGCCAGGCAGCGGCGGGTCTTGCAGAAAGCGCGCGAAATCCTCCGCCCCCGCGCGGATCGCGAGGTCATAGCCCGGCATCAGGGCGGGGGCGGGATTGGCAGAGATCAGCACACCCTTGTGGATGGCAAGGATCCAGGCCGCATCGCCAACGCTGAAGAAGACATCCGCCGTCAGATCGCGCCCCCAGCGCGCCAGGCCCGGCGCGGCAGCGACGCGGGCGGGCAAAGCCGCGATATTCATGCCAAAACCCCTGCCATGGTTTCCTCCCCAAAATGCTCGGGGAGGTTAGGAAAGGTGATGGCCGCGCGCAAACCCCCCTGACCAAGCGCGCGGGTTGCGCTAGACTGAGCCGCAAAAGCAAGAGGGTTTCCGCCGTGGTTCAGATTACCTCGCCGCAATTCAAGGAAAATGCCGCCCGCGCCATGGGCGATGCCGGGCTGCAAAAGGCTTTGGGCAAGGCCAAGGGCGCCTTCCTGCAACGCCGTGGCGATGCAGTTGCGCGCCTGCCGGAATTCGAACAGCTGCGCGAAATCGGGCGTGACATCAAGAACCACACCCTCGCCAATCTGGATTTCTATCTGGAAACCTATGCCGCGAATGTGGAGGCCGCCGGCGGCAAGGTGCATTGGTGCTCCACCGCGGAGGAAGCGCGCGCGACGGTGTTGGAAATCTGCCGCAATGCCGGGGCGAAGACCGTCACCAAGGGCAAATCCATGATTTCCGAAGAGCTCGGGATCAATGACCATCTGGAAGCGCATGGGATTGAACCGGTTGAAACCGATCTTGGCGAATACATTATCCAGCTTCGGCGTGAGCATCCTTCCCATATCATTGCGCCGGCGTTTCACTTGAATCGGGAGGATTGGGAGAAATCCTTCCGTGAAATGCATACGGATTTGCCCAAGGATCGCGTGTTTAGCGAAAGGCGCGATATTTTGACGGAAGCGCGCACCAAACTGCGTCATCGCTTCCTGGCCGCTGATGTCGGCATTACGGGTGCCAATTTTCTGATAGCGGAATCGGGCAGCAGCGTGATTGTCACGAATGAAGGCAATGGCGATCTGACACAAACCCTGCCGCGTGTGCATATTGCGCTGGCGAGTATCGAAAAAATGGTGCCAACGCTGAATGATGCCTGCGCGCTTTTGCGGCTTTTGGCGCGTTCAGCCACCGGGCAGGATTTTTCGGTTTACACGACTTTTTCCACGGGTGGCCGGCGGCCGGGCGATTTGGATGGGCCGGAAGAATATCATGTGGTGCTGATTGATAATGGCCGATCCAATATGTTCGGCACGGAATTTCAGGAAATGCTGCGCTGCATCCGTTGCGCCGCCTGCATGAATCACTGTCCGGTTTATGGCGTGACCGGCGGGCATGCCTATGGCTGGGTCTATCCCGGCCCCATGGGTAGCGTGCTGACACCAACGCTGATCGGCGTGGATAAGGCCGGGCATTTGCCCAATGCTTCGACCTTTTGTGGGCGCTGCGAATCCGTCTGCCCGGTCAAGATTCCGCTGCCGAAAATGATGCGGCATTGGCGCGAACGGGAGTTTGAGCGGCATTTGTCACCCGTTGCGGTGCGTCGCAATCTCGGACTCTGGGCTTATGTCGCGCAGCGCCCGGCGCTCTATCGCTTGGCGACGAAATTGGCCGTTGGCGCACTTGGCTTACTGGCGCAGGGCAAGGGGGCGTTTCGGTCTTTGCCGCTGGCTGGCGGTTGGACACAGGGGCGCGATTTGCCGGTGCCGGAAGGTGGTACCTTCATGGATCGCTACGCCAAAACCAAGCGCGGGGCCTGAGCGATGAGCAAGGAAGCGATTCTGAACGCCATTCGTCGCGGCCTGAAGCGCGGGCCGCTGCCGGCTGATCAGCGCGCGATGCTGGAAGCGCGGATGATCGCCCGGCCACGGCATTTGATCCCCGCGCGGTCGCGCGTAGCGCGGCCTGATCAGATCAGGCTTTTCATCGCCAATGTGGAAAAGGAATTCGGCAGCGTCACGCGTGTTGCCGATGTGAAGGATATTCCCGGTGCGGTAGCGGAATATCTTTCGCAACAGAATCTCGCGCCGCGTTTTGTCATGGCGCCGCATCCGGAATTGCAGGCGCTGCCCTGGTCTGATCGTGCAATGCTTGAGTTTGAAACGCGCCGCGCGGAGGCGAGCGATCAGGTCTCGGTCCAGCATGGCTATGCCGGCATTGCGGAAACCGGCACGCTGATGCTGCCATCCGATCCCACGCGCCCCACCACGCTCAATCTGCTGGCGGAGACTGAAATTGTCGTGCTGCGCGCATCGCGCATCACCGGGCCTTATGAGGATGCCTGGGATATGCTGCGTGCTGAGCGGCAGGACGCGGTGACGGGCGGTTTCATGCCGCGCAATGTGATGTTGGTGACAGGCCCATCGCGCAGTGCGGATATTGAACAGACGCTGGAATTGGGCGCGCATGGGCCACGTCGGCTGCATGTGATTGTGGTGGATGATGATCCCGCCGCGCTGCCGGGATGAGCCTTTCGCGTCGTCGCGCCCGCGCGCTGAGTGCCGCGGATCGCGCCCTGTGGCAGGCCTATGTGGCACATGTGGACCCGCTCCCCGGACGGGCGCTGCCGCTGCCTGAAGTTACTGATGTGCCGCCCGCTGTCATCGCGCCGCAGGTGGCGCTTGCGGTGCAGCCCGCTGCACCTCAAGCCTGGCAGCCACCGCCCATTCAGGTGAATGTCACGCCGGCGGGATTGGATGACAAGCGCTGGCGCGCCTTGCGCCGGGGCCGCATGAAGCCGGAACGCACGCTGGACTTGCATGGGCGCCGCGCGCAGGAAGCGCATGATGCGGTGCGCGGGTTTCTACAGGATGCTTTCGTTGACGGGTTGCGCTGTGTTGCCGTGATCACCGGCCGAGGTTCATCGCCGGAAGGGGGTGTGCTGCGGCGTGAATTGCCGCATTGGCTGAATGCGCCGGATATGCGGCGCCTGCTGCTGGCAGCAGCGCATCCGCATGCGGCGAATACCGGCGCGGTGCATCTGATGCTGCGGCGGCGCAAATGACCCCCTTTGGTGCGAGGCTGCGCGCATTGCGCGCCGAACGCGGCGTGGCGCTCAAGGATTTGGCCGCAGCCTTGCAGGTTTCCGCTGCCTATCTCTCAGCGCTGGAACATGGGCGGCGCGGCCAACCCTCACCTGGGCTTGTGCATCAGGTCAATGAATTTTTCGGCCTGATCTGGGATGAGGCGGAGGAATTGGCGCGGCTTGCGCGGCAATCCCATCCGCGCGTGGTGCTGGAAACCGGTGGGCTTTCGCCAGAGGCAACGGCGCTTGCCAATCGCCTCGCGCGGGATTTTCGTCGCCTGACGCCGGATGCAATTACGAATATTGAAGCCGCCTTGGATAAACTGCCAAAGGAAAGACGTTGATGCCGATGCAAGCCATCTCGGCGGGGTTATTGGCGGGGGTTGTGGGCTTTGCCTCATCCTTTGCGGTGGTGCTGCAAGGTTTTGTGGCGATGGGCGCGAGCCCCTCTCAGGCAGCATCGGGGCTGATGGCGGTTTCCATCGCCATGGGGCTGTGCGGCATTCTGCTGTCACTTTGGAAGCGCATGCCGATCAGCTGCGCCTGGTCCACACCTGGTGCGGCGCTGATGGCGGCTTCCATCATGCCGGCGGGCGGTTTCGCGGAGGCAGTCGGGGCCTTCATCATCTGCGCCTTATTGCTGATTCTCGCAGGATTATGGAAGCCGCTGGGCAGAGCAGTTGCGGCAATTCCAGCCTCACTCGCCAATGCCATGCTGGCAGGAA
>JADCFR010000499.1 GCA_020249415.1 Roseomonas sp.
CCCTAAGCAATGGCCCTTGCTTGTTGGAAACCACGCCCATGGGCAGCCGCCCTGCCCCGGCTTCGAGCGCCGCCGCCGCGCCAGGCATGGGGGTTAGCACCTGCAAATGGCAGGCACGCACTTCGGCATAGAAAATATCGCGCGCCCTTTCCCAATCGGCGCCAAACAATTCCGGAAAACTCTCCCGCAGCGCGCGGCGCACATTGGCCAGTACCTGGGTCCGATCCCAAAGCGGCAGGCCAAATTCCCGGAAGGCGGCATTCAGCCCGGCCTCAATGGCGGCCCAGCCATCCACCAGCGTATTGTCCCAATCGAACAGGATGGCGCGCGGGGCGGTTTTCATGCCGCGTTGCGCATCGCCCCCTTCACATGGCGGGCAAAAATCTCGAAAAGCTTGCGCACCACCGGTCCCACCTGCCCATCCCCCACCGGCGCACCATCTATTTTCGTAATCGGCTTCACGAAGGATGTGGCAGAGGTGATGAAAGCCTCCCGCGCATGGCGGAGTTCTTCCATGGAAAATTCGCGTTCTTCAAAGGCGATGCCGGCATCGCGCAATTCCGCCATCAGCGCCGCACGGGTGCAGCCGGGCAGGATGGCATCGCTCAAGGGGCGGGTGCGGATGGTGCCGGCCTTATCCACAATCCAGAAGCTGGTCGCTGCCCCTTCGGTCACCATGCCAGAGGCTTCGTCATACAGCACCGCTTCAATCGCGCCCTTTTCGCGCGCCGCCTGACGCGCCAGGCAATTCGGCAGCAGATTGACGGTCTTGATATCGCAGCGCGCCCAGCGGAGGTCCGGCATGGTGATCACCGCAGCACCCCAGCGATCCACATTGGTGGGGTAAGGCGCGATGCGCTTCACCGTCACCACCAGGGCGGGCGGGATGGGCTTGTTCGGGAAGGCATGATCGCGCCGCGCCACGCCGCGCGTGACTTGCATGTAAAGCAGGCCCTCGGTCACGCGATTGCGCCGCGCCACTTCCCGCAGCACCATCCGAAGGGATGCGCGCGGCATCGGCATGGGCAGCTTGATTTCGCGCAAGGACCGTTCCAGGCGATCAAGGTGCAAATCCTCATCAATGAAGCGGCCATCGAACAGATGCACCACCTCATAAATGCCATCGCCGAATTGATAGCCGCGATCTTCGATATTCACCGACGCATCAGGCTGCGCCACATAGCGGCCATTCACATAGGCGATGCGCGACATGGGACTACCTCAATTGGTGGGGGTTGCAGGCGTGCGGTCTTCCGCCTGGACGCCGAGGAATTTCAGCTTGCGGTGCAAGGCGCTTCGTTCCATGCCGACGAAATTCGCCGTGCGGCTGATATTGCCGCCAAAGCGCAGCAATTGCGCTTCCAGATATTGGCGTTCGAACACTTCCCGCGCGTCACGCAGCGGCAGCGTCATGATCTCGGAACTGCGGTCCAGGGTCAGCACGGCGGGGGCGGCAGACCCGATCTGGGGCGGCAGCATTTCCGGGCGGATCGCTTCCCGGCTTTCGCCTGGCGACATGATCAGTAGCCAATCCATCAGATTGCGCAATTCGCGCACATTGCCCGGCCAATCATAGGCCTGCATGGCCGCGAGTGTGTCTTCCGACAAATCGCGCGGCGCCATGCCGGTGGTCTCAATGGCGCGGGCCATGAAATGGCGCGCGAAAAGCGGCACATCTTCCCGCCTTTCCTTGAGCGGCGGCACGCGAATCGGCACCACCGAAAGGCGGTAGAACAAATCCTCACGGAAACGTCCGGCGGCAATTTCGGCAGCAAGATCACGATTGGTGGTGGCAATCACGCGCACATCCACCTTCACGCGCGTGCCACCGCCAACCCGCTCAAACCCCTGCTCCTGTAGCGCGCGCACGATCTTGCCCTGGGTTTCCAGCGGCATATCCGCCACTTCATCCAGCAACAGCGTCCCGCCATGGGCGCGTTCCAACACGCCTGCCCGCCGGCTTTGGCCCTGCGCATCCGGCTCCACACCGAATAATTCCTCCTCGAACCGCGCCGGGTTCAGGATGGCGCAATTCAGCACCACAAAGGGGCCATCGGCGCGGCGCGATTGCGCATGAATACTGCGCGCGGCCACTTCCTTGCCCGCCCCCGCCGGCCCGGTCAGCAACACGCGCGAGCCCGTCGGCGCCACTTTCTCAATGGCGCTCCGCAATTGCTGAATGCCGGCGGAACGGCCCAGCAATTCCGTCTCCGGCCCCGCGCGGAGCCGGAGGTCGCTGTTTTCGCGCTTGAGCCGTGCCGCTTCCAGGGCGCGCGCGAGCACCAGCAGTAGCCGATCCGATTTGAAGGGCTTTTCGATGAAATCATAGGCGCCCTGCTGGATCGCCTGCACCGCGGTTTCGATGGTGCCATGGCCCGAGATCATCACCACCGGCACTTGCGGTTCTTCCGCATGCATCGCGGCCAGGATGCCGAGGCCGTCGAGGCGGGAATTCTGCAACCAGATATCCAGGATCACCAGCGAAGGCCGGCGCGTGGCAAAGGCGGCCAGCGCGGAATCGGCATCATGCGCCTGACGTGTTTCGAATCCCTCATCGCTCAGGATGCCTTCCAGCAGTGCCCTGATATCGGGTTCGTCATCAACAATCAGAATCTCATGCGCCATGCGCGACCTTGCTGCCCCTTAATTTGCCGCTTGCGGCGCCTTGGCGCCGGAGCCGTCAGAATGCCAGGGAGACTCGCCCAGCGGCAAGACCAGTCTTGCAACCGAGCCCAAACCATCTGGCCGTGCCGCGAGGCTGATGGAACCACCATGGTCTTCCATGATCTTTTTCACAATGGCAAGGCCAAGCCCGGTGCCCTTCGGCTTATGCGTGACATAGGGTTCGGTCAGTCTTTCAGGCGGTTCTTCGCTGGGCAGGCCAATGCCATTATCCGTCACCTCGAAGGCCAGCATATCGCCTTCCTGGGTGATGCGGGTTTCAATCCGCCCGGCTGCACCC
>JADCFR010000005.1 GCA_020249415.1 Roseomonas sp.
CGCGCGGATTGGCGAGCCAGGCGTTCATATCCTCATAGGTCCAGGGCTTGTCGGCCATGGCGCGAAGAGCAGCTGAGTAGTTGAAACCATCAATATGCGCGTGCTTGGCGCCAATAATGCCATAGAGGTTCGGGCCAACGCCGGAACGTCCGCCTTCATTGAAACTATGACAGGAAGCGCATTGGCGCTGTGCCAATTGCTGACCCGCCTGCACATTGGCGGCAGCGAGCAGCGGCGTGATGGGTTCCAAAGCCGGCGCGGCCGGGGCCGCGGCCACCGGGGCGGCCGCAGGCTCACCGATTTGAATGGCGGCTTGCTTCGGCGTTGTCGGGTGCACGACCAGGCGGCCAACAAGGCCCGCCATGCCGAAGGTCACACCTGCCGTCAGGATGGCAGCGAAAATCTTGTTCAGTTCAAGACTGTTACTCATGGCCAAGCTCTTCCTCACACCGGGCGTTGCCAGCCGGTTTGCACCCGGGGACACGCTTCTTTAGAACGCCGGGAACATATAGATCACCCACCCCGCCGACAAGGCGGCCGGAGCCCTTTTCCTTGCGTCCTATCCTTGTCATCCCCGCCCGCATGGCCGCGACCCGGCTGCCCGGCAAGCCGCTGGCCGATATTCATGGTCGCCCCATGATCGCCCATGTGCTGGATCGCGCCCGGGAAGCGGGGATCGGCCCCCTGGCCGTTGCCTGCGCTGAGCCGGAAATCGCCGAAGCCGCCCGTGCCGCCGGCGCCCGCGCCATAGTGGTGGCCGATGATGTGCCCTCCGGCACGGATCGCGTGCAGCGCGCCATGAAGGCTTTGGACCCCGCTGGCGAATATGATGTGGTGGTCAATCTGCAAGGCGATTTCCCGACCATCCGGCCGGAGACGCTCCGCGCCGTGCTGGCGCCGCTCGAAGACCCCTCGGTGGATATCGGCACGCTGGTTTGCCCCATCGCGGATGAGGTTGAAGCGCGCACCGATTCCTTCGTGAAATGCGCCTGCGCCTTCACGGGCGACGCCATGGTGGCGCCGGCGCTGTATTTTTCCCGCCTGCCAATCCCCTGGGGGGAGGGGCCGCGCTGGCATCATATTGGCGTCTATGCCTATCGCCGCGCCGCGCTTGACCGCTTCGTGACCCTGCCGGCCAGCCCGCTTGAGCTGCGCGAAAAGCTGGAACAGCTTCGCGCCCTGGAAGCGGGCATGAAAATCAGCGCCGCACGGGTGGAACACGGGCCCTTTGGCGTGGATACGCCCGAAGACCTTGAACGCGCCCGCGCCCTTTTGGCCCCCTGAAGGAACACCCCATGTCAAAGATTCGCATCGCCTTCCAGGGCGTCCTTGGCGCCTATTCCGATCTTGCCTGCCGCGCTGCTTATCCTGGGGCGCAAACCCTGCCTTGCCCTTCCTTTGAAGCCGCCATGGCGGCGCTGCGTGATGGGCAATGCGATCTGGCCATGCTGCCGTGCGAGAATTCCCTGGCCGGCCGTGTGCCGGATATTCACCGCATGCTGCCCGATTCCGGGCTTTTCGTGGTGGGCGAGCATTTTCAGCGCGTGGAACATTGCCTGCTGGCGCCGAAGGGCGCGAGCCTGGCCACGCTGAAGCGCGCCCATAGCCACCCGGTCGCGCTTGGCCAGGTGCTGCGCCTTTTGAAGGACATGAACCTGACGCCGGTGATTGAAGCGGATACGGCCGGCGCGGCAGCGTTGATCGCTGAACGTGGCGGCGTGGAAGATGCCGCCATTGCCAGCGAATTGGCCGCCGAAATCTACGGGCTGGAGGTGCTGAAGCGGAATGTGGAGGATGAGGCGCATAACACCACGCGCTTTTACGTCATGGCGCGGGACCGGGCTGACGCGCCGGTGGATGCACCCAATGTGGTGACCAGTTTTGTCTTTCAGGTCCGGTCCATCCCCGCCGCGCTCTACAAGGCGTTGGGCGGCTTTGCCACCAATGGGATCAATATGACCAAGCTGGAAAGCTATATGGTGGGCGGGCGCTTCGCCGCGACGCAATTCCTGTGCGATGTGGATGGCCACCCGGATCAGCCGGGGCTTCGCCGCGCCTTTGAGGAGCTGGCCTTTTTCTCCTCCTCCATGAAGATTCTGGGCGCCTATCGCGCGCATCCCTATCGGCTGGAACAATCCATTCCGGCGGAATAAGGGGGCGCTTGGCGAAAGCCCTTTCCCTGGGCGGATGGGCAGGCTAGAAGCCTTGATGGGGACCCGTAGCTCAGCTGGATAGAGCGTTGCCCTCCGAAGGCAAAGGCCGAAGGTTCGAATCCTTTCGGGTCCGCCACATCATCTTCTTAAGCATTTGACTTCGGCGGCGGGCGGATGGCTTCGAGGCGGATTGTAGCTTTCGGCATGTTAGCGGCTGGTGTGGTGGCCGTGATCGGACTTGGCGTTCTTGCCGGTAATTCGCCCCGCGCAGATTACCAAGCAATGCGTTCCTTCATTGTATCGCGCTTGAGCGACGAAGATTTGCGCCGCTTTGATGCACAGGCTCGCGAAAAATACGCAGCAGAGTATGCCGTTGCGCTGGAAGAGCACCGTGCTTCCCTGCAGCAGCAATCCAAAGATCGCGCGCGGTGTGATGATGTGGCGTTCCGCACCCGCTCACCCACTGCCTGCACCATAAGCTTCGGGGAGATGATGCCTTTCGATCCGATCATTTCGTCCGTAGCAATGCGCGTAGAAATGCAGATCATGGGCGCTTGTGGCCTTGGCCCGCTCACTCAGCGCGAAGCGCGCCGTTTAGGCTGCCTTCCATGATCCCCATCAGTGCCGTGACGCAGTTACGCGCATATTGGCCTTCGCCCTGACGCGATTGCAGGCGACGTCCCGCCGCCGCCTTGCGCACCCTCAACAACACCCAAGCCGATTGAGGTAATGCGCGCAAACAGCCTTTTCAAAGCCAGACCAGGCCTGCACAAAGCCAGCGCGGGATGGCATGGCGGCGCGATAGGCGGCGCGCAATTCGCGCTGCGCGGCATCCAGATCAACACCCAGAAGCTTGCCATCCTGCACCACGCTGCGACCCGCCACGATCAATTCCCGCAGATGGGAACGATTGCCGCGCGCGAATAGCAGTTCAATCGGGTCAACCGGCATCAGCGCATCCTCATCCAGCGCGGTGCGGTCCAGGATCAGCAGATCAGCGGGGGCGCCTTCCGCAAGGCGCCCGCCAACACCGGCGCCAACAGCG
>JADCFR010000050.1 GCA_020249415.1 Roseomonas sp.
AAATTTGAGCGGAACAAGCCGCATTGCAACATCGGGACGATCGGGCATGTGGACCATGGCAAGACGTCGCTGACGGCGGCGATCACCAAGGTTCTGGCGAAGGCGGGTGGGGCGACCTTCACGGCCTATGATCAGATTGACAAGGCGCCGGAAGAACGCGCGCGCGGCATCACGATTTCCACGGCGCATGTGGAATATGAAACCGCCAACCGCCACTACGCGCATGTGGATTGCCCCGGCCACGCCGACTATGTGAAGAATATGATCACGGGTGCGGCGCAGATGGATGGCGCGATCCTGGTGGTGTCCGCCGCTGACGGCCCGATGCCGCAGACGCGTGAACACATCCTGCTTGCGCGCCAGGTCGGCGTGCCGGCGCTGGTGGTGTTCCTCAATAAGGTTGATATGGCGGATCCCGATCTGCTTGAACTCGTTGAGATGGAAGTGCGTGAGCTGTTGAGCAGCTACCAATTCCCGGGCGATGATATCCCCATCATCCATGGCTCGGCGCTTTGCGCTTTGGAAGACCGCGACCCTGAGAAGGGTGAGCAGGCGATCCTGAAGCTGATGGAAGCGGTGGATGCCTATATTCCGCAGCCGGAGCGTCCGATTGATCGTCCCTTCCTGATGCCGATTGAAGACGTGTTTTCGATCTCTGGTCGCGGTACGGTGGTGACGGGTCGTGTGGAGCGCGGCATTGTGAAGGTTGGCGAGGAAGTCGAAATCATCGGCCTGAAGCCGACGGTGAAGACGACGGTGACCGGCGTTGAAATGTTCCGCAAGCTGCTGGATCAGGGCCAGGCGGGCGACAATATCGGCGCGCTGCTGCGTGGCACGAAGCGTGAAGATGTGGAGCGTGGCCAGGTGCTGGCGGCGCCGGGCTCCATCACGCCGCACACGAAGTTCAAGGCGGAAGCCTATGTGCTGACGAAGGAAGAAGGTGGGCGTCATACGCCGTTCTTCACCAATTATCGTCCGCAATTCTACTTCCGCACGACGGATGTGACGGGCGTTGTGTCTCTGCCGGAAGGGGTGGAGATGGTGATGCCGGGTGACAATGTGTCGATGGATGTGGAATTGATTGCGCCGATCGCGATGGACGAGGGGCTTCGCTTCGCCATTCGCGAAGGTGGCCGCACCGTCGGCGCCGGCGTTGTCGCGAAGATCACGGCGTAAGAACAGGGTATCGGGTTCCAGATCATGGACAGCCAAAATATCCGCATCCGCCTCAAGGCGTTCGATCACCGCGTGCTGGATGGCAGCACGCGGGAAATCGTGAATACCGCGAAGCGGACAGGTGCGCGCGTGCGGGGCCCGATTCCGCTGCCAACGCATATTGAGCGTTTCACCGTCAATCGCTCGCCGCATGTTGACAAGAAAAGCCGCGAGCAGTTCGAAATCCGTACGCATCGCCGTCTTCTTGATATCGTTGACCCCACGCCGCAAACGGTGGACGCGCTGATGAAGCTCGACCTCGCCGCTGGCGTGGATGTCGAAATCAAGATCTGAAGGGCCGGGGGAGTTTACCATCATGGCCGCGAAAAATGGCCGCACTGGCCTGATCGCCAAAAAGCTGGGCATGTCCCGGCTGTTCAATGAGGATGGCTCGACCATCCCCGTCACGCTGCTGCATGTTGATAATGTGCGCGTGGTGGCAAAGCGCAGCGCCGATAAGGATGGCTATGAAGCCGTTCAGCTTGGCATTGGCACCGCAAAGCCCAAGAACGTCTCCAAGGCGAATAAGGGGCATTTCGCGAAGGCTGGTGTGGAAGCGCCGCGCAAGGTTGTGGAATTCCGTGTTGCGTCCGACGCCATGTTGGAACCCGGCGCCGTGCTGTCTTCCGCGCATTTCGTTGCCGGGCAGAAGGTGGATGTGACCGGTGTTACGGTCGGTAAGGGCTTTGCCGGTGCGATGAAGCGCTGGAACTTCTCGGGGCTTGAAGCTTCGCACGGGGTTTCCATCAGCCACCGCTCGCATGGTTCTACCGGTAACCGTCAGGATCCGGGCAAGACCTTCAAGAATAAGAAGATGGCGGGCCATCTTGGCGTTGAACGCGTGACCACCCAGAATCTGGAAGTGGCGGGCGTGGATGCCGAAAAGGGCTTGCTGTTGATCAAGGGCGCTGTCCCTGGTTCCAAGGGTGGCTATGTTCTGGTGCGTGACGCGGTGAAGCGCGCGCGCCATGCTGATGCTCCCTTCCCAGCGGCCATCGCGTGAACGAGGCGAAGATGCAAACTCCTGTCATCACCCTCGAGAACACCAATGCTGGTGAGATCGAATTGCCGGAAGCGCTGTTTGGTGCGACGCCGCGCGCCGATATCATGGCGCGTGTGGTGCATTGGCAATTGGCCAAGCGCCGTGCCGGAACCCACAAGGCCAAGGGTATGGGCGAGGTCTCTGGCACGACCAAGAAGCCCTATCGTCAGAAGGGCACTGGCAATGCGCGCCAGGGTTCCTTGCGTTCGCCGCAATTCCGCAAGGGTGGCGTGGTGCATGGGCCGGTTGTGCGTGACCATGGCTATAGCCTGAACAAGAAGGTGCGCCGCCTTGGGCTGATCAGCGCGCTCAGCCAGAAGGCCGCCGAAGGCAAGCTGGTGGTTTTGGAAAACGCGGCCCTCGCCGCTGATGCCAAGACCAGCGCGGTTGCCGCGAAGGTGAAGGCGCTTGGCTGGAAGAGCGTCTTGGTGGTGGATGCTGCGGCGGATGAGAATTTCGCGCGTTGCATCCGCAACCTGCCCAAGGTGCAGGTGCTGCCGACCATTGGCGCCAATGTCTATGACATTCTGAACCACGAAGTGCTCGCGGTAACGCGCGCCGGCGTGGAAGCCCTGAAGGAGCGGCTGGCATGAGCGAGAGCGCTGCGAAGCCGAAAAAGCCGGTGATCAGCAAGGAAAGGATGTATCAAACCATCCTCTCCCCGCTGGTAACCGAAAAGGCGACCCTGAATAGCGAACGTGGCCAGATCACCTTCAAGGTGGCCGGCGATGCGACCAAGCCTGAAATCAAGGCGGCGGTTGAAGGCCTGTTCGGGGTCAAGGTGCTTGCCGTGAACACCATTGTGGTCAAGGGCAAGACCAAGCGTTTCCGCGGCCGTCCCGGCCAGCGGTCTGATTGGAAGAAGGCGATGGTGCGGCTTGCTGAAGGCCAGAGCATCGACCTCACGACGGGGCTCGCTTAAGCCATGGCGCTCAAGAGTTTCAATCCGATCACGCCTTCGCTGCGTGGCACGATTCTGATTGACCGTACCGAATTGTGGAAGGGCAAGCCCGTGAAGGGGTTGACCCAGGGCAAGTCGCATTCGGGTGGTCGCAACAATCACGGGCGCATCACCTCGCGCTTCCGCGGCGGTGGGCATAAGCAGTCCTATCGCATCGTGGACTTCAAGCGCCGCGACAAGTTCGGCATACCCGCGACGGTTGAGCGTTTGGAATATGATCCGAACCGCACTGCCTTCATCGCGCTGCTGAAGTATGAGGATGGGGAGCTTGCCTATATCATCGCGCCACAGCGCCTGAAGGTGGGCGATACGGTGATGTCGGCGGAACGCGCGGATATCAAGCCGGGCAATGCGATGCCGATGTCGGCCATTCCGGTGGGGACAATTATCCATAACATCGAAATGAAGCCGGGTGCGGGCGGCAAGATCGCGCGCTCGGCCGGCACTTTCGCGCAATTGGTCGGCAAGGATGCCGGCTATGCGCAGGTGAAGCTGATGTCTGGTGAATTGCGCCTGATCCGTGCGGAATGCATGGCGTCCATCGGTGCGGTTTCCAACCCGGATAATAGCAACCAGGAACTCGGCAAGGCGGGGCGCAATCGTTGGCTCGGCCGCAAGCCGCATAACCGCGGCGTGACCATGAACCCGGTTGACCACCCGCATGGTGGTGGTGAGGGCCGTACCTCTGGTGGTCGCCATCCGGTGACGCCCTGGGGCAAGCCGACCAAGGGCGCGAAGACGCGCAACAACAAGCGGTCCGATGGATTTATTGTCCGTCGCCGCAACGCGACGAAGGGCTGATCGCGATGCCGCGCAGCGTATGGAAAGGTCCGTTTGTTGACGGTTACCTGCTGAACAAGGCGGAAGCCGCTCGTGCTTCGACCCGCAATGAGATCATCAAGATCTGGTCGCGGCGCAGCACGATTCTGCCGCAATTTGTTGGCCTGACTTTCGGTGTCTATAACGGCAAGAAGTTTCTGCCGGTGCAGGTCTCCGAAAACATGGTGGGCCATAAATTCGGTGAATTCTCTCCGACGCGGACCTTCACGGGCCATGCGGCGGATAAGAAGACGAAGCGGGGCTGAAGAGCATGAGCAAGCCGAAACACCCGCGTGGCCTGGCCGATAGCGAAGCCCAGGCTGTGACCTTCAATATCCGCGTGAGCCCGCGCAAGCTGAACCTGGTTGCCGCCATGATCCGCGGCAAGAAGGCACAGGATGCGGTGGCGCAGTTGACCTTCAGCAAGCGCCGCATTGCCGGCACGGTGAAGAAGACACTGGAAAGCGCGATTGCGAATGCCGAAAACAACCATAGCCTGGATGTGGATCGCCTTGTTGTCTCCCGCGCCGAAGTCGGACGCGCGGCGGTGATGAAACGCTTTCATGCGCGTGGCCGTGGCCGGTCGTCCACCATCGAAAAATGGTTCAGCCATTTGAAGATTGTGGTGGCCGAACAGGTTGTGGCGGAAGCCGCTGAAGCTCAGGAGGCCGCGTAGTATGGGCCAGAAAGTCAATCCCGTCGGGCTTCGGCTTGGCATTAATCGCACTTGGGATAGCCGCTGGTTCGCCGCTGCCGATTATTCCAAGATGCTGCATGAAGATTTCAAGCTGCGTGAGAAGCTGCGTGATCGCTTGAAGGGCGCTGGCGTCAGCCGCGTGGTGATTGAACGCCCGGCCAAGAAGCCGCGCGTGACGATCCATGCTGCCCGTCCCGGTGTTGTCATCGGCAAGAAGGGCGCGGATATCGAAGTGCTGCGCAAGGATTTGCAGAAGATGGCGGGTGCTGAAGTGGCGCTCAACATCGTCGAAATCCGCAAGCCTGAAATTGATGCCGTGCTGGTCGCTGAAAGCATCGCGCAGCAGCTGGAACGCCGTGTGGCTTTCCGTCGTGCCATGAAGCGTGCGGTACAATCGGCCATGCGGCTTGGTGCGCTCGGCATTCGGATTAATTGTTCCGGCCGTCTGGGCGGCGCTGAAATCGCGCGCATGGAATGGTATCGCGAAGGCCGCGTGCCACTGCATACGCTGCGTGCCGATATTGATTACGGCACGGCGACGGCGAAGACCACCTATGGCACCTGCGGTGTGAAGGTTTGGGTCTTCAAGGGTGAGATCATGGCGCATGATCCGATGGCGCAAGACAAGCGCGCCGCCGAACAGGCGCCGCAGCGCTAAAGGTATAGGAAAATGCTGCAACCTAAGCGCACCAAATTCCGCAAGGCCCATAAGGGGCGTATCCATGGCCTGGCCAAGGGTGGGTTTTCCTTGTCCTTCGGTGGCTTCGGCCTGAAGGCGTTGGAGCCTGAGCGTGTGACCGCGCGACAGATCGAAGCCGCGCGTCGCGCAATCACCCGCGCCATGAAGCGTCAGGGCCGTGTGTGGATCCGCATCTTTCCGGATGTGCCGGTTTCCACCAAGCCGGCCGAAGTCCGCATGGGCTCGGGTAAGGGGGCTCCGGAATATTGGGTGGCCCGGGTGAAGCCCGGCCGCATCATGTTCGAGATTGACGGCGTGAGCAACGACGTGGCGCGTGAAGCGCTTAGCCTCGGTGCTGCCAAGCTGCCGATCAAGACGAAGTTCGTGACCCGTTTGGGTCTGGAGGCTTGATCATGGCCATGACCAAGATCGGCGATGTTCGCGCCAAATCGGCGGATGAGCTGAACACGATGTTGCTCGATTTGCGCAAGGAGCAGTTCAATCTGCGTTTCCAGCGCGCAACCGGGCAGCTTGAAGCTCTAAGCCGCATTCGCCAGGTCCGTCGGGACATTGCGCGGGTGAAGACCATCATCGGTGAGCGCAGCCGCGCCGCCGCAACCAAAGCCTGAGAGGAGACCGACGGCGATGCCGAAGCGCGTCCTCACCGGGCGGGTCGTTAGCGACAAGATGGACAAGACCGTTACGGTCTTGGTCGAACGTCGCGTGATGCATCCGCTCTATAAGAAATTCATCCGCAAGTCGAAGAAATATGCGGCGCATGACGATGCCAACCTGTGCAAGGAAGGCGATGTGGTGCAAATCGAAGAATGCCCGCCGATGTCCAAGCGGAAGGCTTGGTTGGTGGTGGCGCGCAACGGTGAAGCCGTGGCGCCGGCGGCGGGGGGCTGATCCATGATTCAAGTGGAAAGCAATCTGGAAGTCGCTGACAATTCCGGTGCGCGTCGCGTGCAATGCATCAAGGTGCTGGGCGGTTCCAAGCGCAAGACCGCGGGTGTGGGCGATGTGATCGTCGTTTCCATCAAGGAAGCGATTCCCCGCGGCAAGGTGAAGAAGGGTACGGTGGAACGCGCGGTGATCGTGCGGACTTCCTTCCCGGTACGCCGCAATGATGGTTCTGTGATCCGCTTCGACCGCAATGCGGCCGTGCTGATCAACAAGCAGAATGAACCGATCGGCACGCGTATCTTTGGCCCGGTGGTGCGTGAACTTCGCGCGAAGAAGTTCATGAAAATCATCTCTCTGGCGCCGGAGGTGTTGTAAGCCATGGCTCAGAAGATCAGGAAGGGCGATCGCGTTCAGGTTCTGACTGGCCGCGACAAGGGCCGGCAGGGCGAAGTGATCCGCGTAATGCCGACCGAAGATCGCGCGCTGGTGCAGGGTGTCAATCTGGTGAAGCGTCACCAGAAGGCGACCGGCGTCGGCAATCCCGGCGGGATCAATGAAAAGGAAGCGCCGATTCATCTTTCGAATCTGTCGCTGATTGACCCGAAATCCGGCAAGCCAACCCGCGTTGGCTTCAAACTGCTGGAAGATGGCAAGAAGGTCCGGGTGGCACGCGCCTCCGGCGAGGTGCTTGACGCATGAGCGACGTGAAGGAACAGCCCCGGCTGCGCCAGCATTACGAAACCGTGGTGCGCAAGCAGCTTTCTGAGGAATTCGGCTACTCCAATCCGATGGAAGTGCCGAAGCTTGAGAAGATCGTGATCAATATGGGCGTTGGCGAAGCCGCCGGCGACCAGAAGAAGCTTGATGCCGCGGTGGCCGATCTGACCCTGATTTCGGGCCAGAAGCCAGTGAAGACCAAGGCCAAGAAGGCGATCGCGGGCTTCAAGATCCGCGAAGGCCAGGCGATTGGCTGCAAGGTCACGCTGCGCAAGGAACGCATGTATGAATTCCTTGACCGCCTGGTGACCATTGCGCTGCCGCGCGTGCGCGATTTTCGCGGCATTCCCGGCAATCGTGGCTTCGATGGTCGGGGCAATTACGCCCTTGGCCTGAAGGAGCAGATCGTGTTCCCCGAAATCATTTATGACAAGGTGGATACGGTGCGCGGCATGGACATTGTTTTCGTCACCACGGCGAAGACCGACAAGGAAGCGAAGGCGCTACTCAAGGCGTTTCAGCTTCCTTTCCAGAACTGAGTTTTTTGGAAAACCGCCGGGTAATCCCGGCAGGTTCCGGAGGGTTATGACGTATGGCAAAGACCTCGTCTGTAGAAAAGAACAAGCGCCGCGAGCGGCTTTCAAAGCAGCACGCCGCAAAGCGCGCTGTGTTGAAGGCTGCGGTGATGAATCGTGAGCTGCCGATGGAAGATCGCTTCGAAGCGACGCTGAAACTCGCGCAATTGCCCCGCAATGGCGCCAAGAATCGCGTGCGTTTGCGTTGCGAACTCACTGGGCGCCCGCGTGGCAATTACCGCAAATTCAAGCTCTGCCGTAACGCGTTCCGTGAGCTGGCCAATCAGGGCCAGATTCCGGGCGTCGTTAAGGCCAGCTGGTAAGGAAGCCCGGCATGTCCATGTCCGATCCGCTGGGCGATCTGCTCACCCGCATCCGCAATGCGCAATCCGCGCGCCAGTCCCGCTGCAAGGCACCGGCATCCAAGCTGCGTGAAAACGTGCTTGATGTGCTGAAGCGCGAAGGCTTTATTCGTGCCTGGCGCACTGAAGAACTGCGCCCTGGCGTCAAGCTCATTGATATCGAATTGAAGTATTCCGAAGGCGAGCCCGCCATTCGCGAAATCACGCGTGTGTCGAAGCCTGGTCGTCGCGTCTATTCGAAGATCGCTGAGCTTCCCAAGTTCTATAACGGGCTTGGCATGTCCATCCTTTCCACGCCGCGTGGCGTGATGAGCGAAAATGAGGCCCGCGCTGCCAATGTTGGCGGCGAGGTTCTCTGCCGCGTATTCTGACGGAGGGTTTGGCAATGTCTCGCGTCGGAAAATATCCGGTTCAGGTGCCATCGGGGGTGCAGCTTGCGCTCTCCGGTCGCACGCTGGTGGCGAAGGGCAAGCTTGGCGAATTGAAGCTTGACCTGACGGATGATGTAGATGTGGAAATCAGCGCTCAGCAGGTGGCGGTAAAGCCGCGCCGTGATGATCGCCGCGCGCGCACCATGTGGGGCACCACGCGGAGCCTGATCAACAGCATGGTGACGGGCGTTTCCACGGGCTTCGTGAAGTCCATGGAAATCAATGGCACGGGTTATCGCGCGGCGGTACAGGGCAAGGATCTTGTGCTCAGCCTCGGCTATAGCCATGAAATCCGTTACCCGATTCCGTCTGGCATCAAGATCACCTGTGAACGCCCAACGGCGATCAAGGTCGAAGGGTCTGACAAGCGTCAGGTTGGTCAGGTTGCCGCTGAAATTCGTGCCTATCGCGGCCCCGAACCCTATAAGGGCAAGGGCGTGAAGTACGAGAATGAGCAGATCCTCCGGAAGGAGGGGAAGAAGAAGTAATGGCCAGCAAG
>JADCFR010000500.1 GCA_020249415.1 Roseomonas sp.
CGCCATGCGCGCGGCGCTTACATCATCACCATGGATGATGATTTGCAGAACCCACCGGAAGAGGTGATCCGGCTTTATGATCATGCGCGCTTGGGCAATTTTGATGTCGTCTATACGCGTTACGCCGTGAAGGAACATGAAGGCTGGCGCAATCTGGGCAGCGCCTTCGCCAATTGGGTCGCGGATCAATTGATGGATAAGCCGAAGGGGCTGTACCTTTCATCCTTCCGTTGCATGTCGGCTTTGGCAGTTTCGGAAGTTGTGAAGTATCGCGGGCCCTACCCTTACGTGGATGGCCTGCTGATGCAGGTGACGCAGCGCCTTGATTCGATTGAGGTAAAGCACTTCGCCCGCGCTGAGGGGCGTTCCAATTACACCATGCGGCGCCTGATCCGGCTTTGGATGAACCTTGCCACCAATTTCTCGGTACTGCCCTTGCGGCTTGCGATACTCGCGGGGGCGGGCATGGGCGTTTTGGGGCTGCTGGCGGCGCTTTATGTGATCATTGAAGGGCTATCGGGGCACACACCTTCGGGCTGGGCGTCATTGATGACCGTCACGCTGCTGATCGCGGGCGTGCAATTCCTGATCCTTGGCGTGCTTGGCGAATATGTGGGGCGGTCCTTCATGTCGGCCAATGGCAAGCCGCAAGGCGTGGTGCGAGAGGTATTGCCGGCGCGTGATATTGGGCGCGCGCCATGACCATCTATTGGCTGGCGCTGGCGGCGGCGATTTCGACCTCGCTGATTGGGCAGATCTTGCTGAAATCCGGCGCGGCCAATTCAGTGGCCTCCGAGGGTGGGTTTTTCGATCAGCTCTTTCGCCTGCCGACGATGGTGGGGCTGGTGTGTTACGGCGGCGCGGCGCTGCTTTACATCATCGCACTGCGCCGCATTCCGATGAGTGTCGCGCTTCCATGCACTGCAGCTTCCTATATCGTGATTGCCGTCATCGGCTGGGCGATATTCGGTGAGAGCCTGGGCATGCAAAAAATCGCCGCCATTGCGCTGATCGCGGCTGGTGTGGCGCTGCTGGCGACCACAGCGTGAAGGCGGCGCTTGGCCTTTTATTGTTGCTGGCGGGCTGCGCTGCCACGCCGGAATCTTGCCCCACGGGGTCGGGGCCAGCGACCATTGCGGAAGCCTATTTCGGACTAAATGTGAAAACCCGTGCGCCCGTGACCGATGCGGAATGGGCGCGCTTCATGGCAGACACGGTGACACCCGCCTTCCCGGATGGCCTGACCGTGCTCGATGGTGTGGGGCAATGGCGCAATGCGGAAGGGCGCATCAGCCGCGAAGACAGCAAGCTATTGCTTCTGGTGATGCCAGGTCAGGATCAGGCAGCAGCTTCCGCGCGGCTTGCCCCCGTGACCGCCGCCTGGAAGGCGCGCTTTGCGCAGGAATCGGTGCTGACGGTATTTCGCGCAGGCTGCGCGGGGTTCTGAGGCGTTACCTCAACCGCCTTACCGCCACGCGAAACGCCAAATTCGCTACCATAGTCAGCGCAAACAACGCCGCTGCCAACATCAACGCATCCTGCGGCGCGCCGGAACGATCCACCAGCCACCCCGCCAGCGCCGGTGCAGGTGCCGTGATGGCGTAATAAATGGTGGAAAATACCCCCATGCCAAAGGCGCGCCGCGCCGGCGACATGGCTTGCCCCGTCAAGGCCATGATCACCCCGGCCGGCCCCATGCCAATCAACCCAAACAGCACACAGGAAACAACGGCGAAGGGCGCATAGGGCAGCGCCAAAAGGCAGATCACGCCAACCGCGCTGCAGAGATACAGCACCGCATCCGGGCGCCCGCTGCGATCCGCGATAACGCCACTGAGCGGAATTGAAATCATCATCAGCGCGCTCGCGGCACTCACCATCGGAATGGCCTGCTGCGCGGCAAAGCCGCTTTCCAGCAGCGCCTTTGGTGCAAAGCTCAAAAACACCAAATAGCCTGCATTGAAAAACGCCCAAACACTGGCCGCGAGCAGCGTGAGCCATAATTCGCGCCGCGGCAGGCCGGCGGGTGCGGCAGTACCACGCGGGGCAGCGACACCAGGCGGGGCGCGATAGCCAAGCCAAAGCGCCAGCGCCGCGGTGGTGCAATAGGCGGCGGCAATCGCAAAGGGCAGGCGCCAATGAAATTGCGTCATCAGCCAATCATGCGCGACCTGGCCGATGGCGATGCCGAAGGGCCAGCTCACCACCAATATGCCCATGGCGGTCGCCAATTCCTTGCCGCCAAACCAATCCTGTACCATTTTCGCGAAATAGATTGTGCCGATGACAAAGCCGATACCGCACAGAATGCGCCCCAGCGCCAGCATCCCAAAGCCGGCGGCAATCGCGGCTGTCGCACCGCCAAGCCCCATCACGAGAAGCCCGAGCACGAGCAAGCCCTTGTCGCTCATGTAGCGCGTGGCATAGCCGCTTGGGATGGAAAGCACCACGCCGGGCAGCATGAAGAACCCGATCAGCGTGCCGATTTCCGTGAGGCTAAGGCCGATCTCCGCCGTGACGCCAGGCGCGGCAGAGCCCATGGTCTGGAATTGAAAGCCAAGGCTGGTGCGGCAGAAGAACAG
>JADCFR010000501.1 GCA_020249415.1 Roseomonas sp.
AAACTTCCCAGGGCAAGGGAAAAGCGAGGGGTGGGAAATTTCCTCCCCAGATTTAATTTTTTGCCAGCCGCACCAATACCCGCCCCAGGCGCTGCATGGCGGCTTGGATGGTGGCCTCGGTAAAGCCGGCAAAGCCCAGAAGCAGCCCTTGGGCGCGCGGTGGCCCGGCGTAAAGCGGGGAAAGCGGCGCGAGATGGAGGCCCTCCGCCAGCGCAGCCGCCGCGATGGCCTGATCCGTAACCCGCCCCGCCAAACGCGGCCCAAGCTTTGCCACCAAATGGAGCCCGGCATCGGTCGGCTCGGGCGTCAGATAGGGCACCAAGGGCGCTAAGGCTTGATGCATGGCGGCTAACCGACGCCCATAAACCCGGCGTGTGCGGCGGATATGGGCGGCGAAATCGCCACCAGCGATGAATTCCGCCAAGGCGCCCTGGGCCAGGATGGAAGCCGCGACACCCCGGCGCGCCAGATGCGCCCGCGCGGGCGCCACCAGCGGCCCGGGCAGCACCACATAACCAAGCCGCATGGATCGGCTGAGCACTTTTGAAAAACTGCCCAGATAGATCACCCGCGCTGCGCGATCGAGGCTCATCAGCGCCGGCAAGGGCGCGCCGGCATAGCGATACTCGCCATCATAATCATCTTCCACCAGGAAGCCGCCGGCGCGTTCCGCCCACTCCAGAAAAGCGAGCCGCCGGCTGAGCGAAAGCGTGCCACCCAGGGGATAATGGCGTGACGGCGCCATGAAAACGCCGCGCAAGGCTTTGTCCAGCGCGGCGGGGTCAAGCCCGGCCTGATCGGCAAGGCCAGCGATGGGCCGTAGCCCGAGCCGCTGCAACGCATGGCGCAGCGGCGGGAAGCCTGGTTCTTCAATCAGCACCGCATCGCTGTGCTTGAAGGCCGCGGCGGCGATGATATCCAGCCCATCAAAAAACCCGCTGGTGATGATGATTTGCGCCGGTTCCGCCGCAATGCCGCGCCAGGCGCGCAAATGCTGCGCCAGTGCGGCCCTGAGAGCGAAAAGCCCAAAGCCATCTTGCGGCGCCAAAAGCCCAGCGCCATCCGCCCGCCAGTGTCGCTGCAAGTGCCGCCCGAGCGCCTGGCGCGGGAACAGCGCGGGATCGGTCGCTTCAATCTGAAAGGGCTGCCAGGGGGCGGGCGGCGGCGCGGGGCTGGGCGCTGTTGGGCTGGCGGGGCGCGGCACTTGCAAGCTGCCTTCGGGCAGCATTGCCGAGGCATAAAGCCCTGAACCCCGGCGCGCGGTGACGTAACCCTCAGCGGCCAATTGCTCCACCGCCAGCACGGCGGTGGCCCGTGCAATCCCATGTTCTTCCGCGAGCGCACGGGTGGAAGGCAGCCTGGCCCCCGGCGCAATCCGCCCGCCCAGGATCAAGCGGCGGAGCCCCTCGGCCAATTGCACATGCAAGGGTAGCTTCGCCTGGCGATCGAGGGCGAGGGAAAGCAGCGCGGCCTCGGCCCCCGGGGCCTTGCGAAGTGGTCTGCTCATGTTTCGAAAACCGGACCTTTTCAGCGAGCCACCTTTCGCGGACGCTGCGCCCCTTGGCAAGTGACAGAAGGAAGACCCCCATGGCCCGTCCCAGCGCAGCCCCGTCTGAGCGCACCCGTGTCAAGCGCATGCATGAACGCGGCGCTTATGACCGCGCGAGCATTGACGCCATTTTGGATGCGCAGCCCTTGGCGCATATCGGCTATGTGCTGAATGGCGCGCCCTTCGTGACGCCGACGCTGCAATGGCGCGAAGGCGATCATGTTTATTGGCATGGCTCGGCCGCCAGCCGGATGATTGAAACCTGCATTGAGGCGGATGTTTGCGTTACCGTTACGCTGATGGATGGGTTGGTGCTGGCGCGGTCTGCCTATAATCATTCGGTCAATTATCGTTCGGTCATGCTGCTTGGGCGCGCGCGGTTGATTGCCGACCCAGGCGAGAAGGAAATGCGGCTGAAAAACTTTGTGGAGGGCATGTTCCCCGGCCGCTGGGACAGGCTTCGCGCCATGACGCCTTATGAAGCCAAGGCGACCACGGTCCTCGCGATTGAAATCAACGAGGCATCGGCGAAAATCCGCCGCGGCCCGCCTGGCGATCCGGATGAGGATTTGATGCAGGATGTCTGGGCGGGGGTTCTGCCTTTGGAGGTTCGCACGCTGCCGCCGATTCCGGATGCACGCGGGAGTGTGGCGACACCGCCGGAATATCTGACGCGGTTCAAGATTGGGTGAGGGGGTGACCGCTCCCCAATAACCAAGTTCGACTGCCGTTACGGCTATGAGGGGGCAGGGTGAGGCACGGCAACTTGCAGGTGTGAAAGAACAGGCTCGGTGAGCTTCCCTTGGGTAGTCCCGATTTCATTTATCCGGCAATCCGGAGCGCAGAGCCCAAGGGCCCAAGACGTAGCGATAGAGCATCACAATCAGAAAAACAGCAGATATCGTTACGAACAGCAAGGAGACGATATCGATTCTGGCCGGACCAAAAAATGCTGCACCGACCAGCAAACTCCAGCCGATAAATACAAGGAATAAAGCCAGTATAAGCGCAATCCAGCGTGCCGGGCCGTATTCTTGATGAGCAAGAGTTGCCGGAAGCCATTTCCAAATGGCGAGGATAAATAAAATCAAGGGGACATCCAGCAACCATCGCGGCGCTGTCAGTA
>JADCFR010000502.1 GCA_020249415.1 Roseomonas sp.
GCCTTTGAGGCGATGCAGGCGCAGCGCAAGGCCATGCGCGAGAAAATCTACGCTGAACAGGGCGTGATCATGAAAAAGGAAACCGCGCCGCCCGCGCGCACCAATCCCGAACACGCGCTGATCTGCGGCACGCCGGCCACGGTTGCGGCCCGCATGGCGGAGATTGAAGCGACTGGCGTTGGCGGCGTGATCTGTTCCTTCCGCTTGGGACCGATGAGCGCCGAGGTCACCAACAACTCCATCCGCCTTTTCATGGAACAGGTGGCGCCGCGCTTCGCCGGCCCGATGCGGCAGGCGGCGGAATAGGCGCGGGCGAAGAAGGGTTACGCCCGCGCGGGCAAGTGCATCTCTGCCTTGCCCAAAGCAGCAAGCGCTGTCGCCACGATTTGCGGCGCATTCAGCCCCGCCTGGTCATATTGCTTGCGCGGCGCATCATGATCAATGAAGACATCCGGCAAGCACATGGGCCGGATTTTCAGCCCGCGATCCATCAGCCCGCGCGTCGCCAAATGATGCATGACAATGCCACTGAAGCCGAGCATGGAACCTTCTTCAATCGTGATCAGCACCTCATGCTCGCGCGCCAGCCGCTCTACCAAAGCGGTATCCAAGGGCTTGGCAAAGCGTGCATCGGCAACCGTGCAGGAAAGCCCATGGGTTGCCAATTCATCCGCCGCCTTCAGGCATTCCTGCAAGCGCGCCCCATAGGACAGAATCGCAATCGCATTGCCTTCGCGCAGCACGCGCCCCTTGCCAATCTCCAGCACCGAACCGCGCTTGGGCAATTCAAGCCCAAAACCCTCACCGCGCGGATAGCGAAAGGCCGAAGGCCGATCATCAATCGCAGCACTGGTCGCGACCATATGCATCAGCTCCACCTCATCGGCAGCCGCCATCAGCACCATATTGGGCAGGCAGCCGAGATAGGCGATATCGAAAGACCCTGCATGGGTTGCGCCATCCGCGCCGACCAGCCCGGCGCGGTCCATCGCAAAGCGCACCGGCAGGGATTGCAGCGCCACATCATGCATGATCTGGTCATAGGCGCGCTGCAAAAAGGTTGAATAGATCGCGCAAAAGGGCTTGAGGCCCTCGGTCGCGAGCCCCGCTGCAAAGGTCACCGCATGCTGTTCGGCGATGCCAACATCAAAACTCCGGCGCGGGAATTTCTTGGCGAATGAATCAAGCCCGGTGCCGGATGGCATGGCGGCATTGATGGCAACAATGCGCTCATCGGCTTCCGCTTCCGCGATCAGCCCATTGGCGAAGACCTTGGTAAAGGAAGGCGGGCCGGGCGGCGCCTTGGCCTGTTCGCCAGTGACGACGTTGAATTTCACGACGCCGTGATATTTGTCGGGCGCGGATTCCGCCGGCGCATAACCCTTGCCCTTTTGCGTCACCACATGCAGCAGGATCGGGCCTTGCTGATCCCGATCACGCAGATTGCGCAGAATGGGCAGCAAATGGTCCAGATCATGCCCATCCACGGGACCTACGTAATAAAAGCCCAATTCCTCAAACAAGGTGCCGCCAGTCAGCAACCCGCGCGCATATTCATCCGCGCGCCGTGCCGCGCGCTCCAAGGGCGCCGGAAAGCGCCGCGCCAGCCGCGCCATCATATCGCGCAAGGACAGGAAGGGGCGCGATGAAATCAGCTTGGACAGATAAGCACTCATCGCGCCGACGGGCGGCGCAATGGACATGTCATTATCGTTCAGGATGACAATCAGATTGGCCTTGGATGCGCCCGCATTGTTCATGGCTTCATAAGCCATGCCGGCACTCATGGACCCATCACCGATCACGGCAATGACATGGCGGTCCTTGCCCTGCAATTGGCTGCCAATCGCCATGCCAAGCCCGGCGGAAATGCTGGTCGAAGAATGCGCCGCACCGAAGGGGTCGTATGCACTCTCACTCCGTTTGGTGAAGCCGGAAAGCCCGCCGCCCTGGCGCAGCGTGCGGATGCGATCGCGCCGCCCGGTCAAGATCTTGTGCGGATAGGCCTGATGCCCGACATCCCAGATCAGCCGGTCATGTGGCGTGTCGAAAATCGCATGCACCGCGACGGTCAATTCGACCACGCCCAGCGATGCACCAAGATGCCCGCCGGTGACGGAAACCGCGTCAATCGTCTCGGCGCGCAATTCCTCGGCCAGGCGTTTCAATTGATCGCTCGAAAAATTCCGCAAATCGCTCGGAATGGTCACGCGATCGAGCATGGGTGTGACAGGACGGTTCATTTAGCTTCTCCGCGCGATGGTATAATCCGCAAGCGCGCGCAAATGCGCCGCCGCTTCCCCGAAAGCATCCAGATGATCCTGCGCCTGGGCAGCAAGCCGTTCCGCTTGCAGCCTGGCGCGTTCAAGTCCCAAAAGCCCAACCAGGGTGGCCTTGCCCGCATCGGCATCCTTGCCGGTGCGCTTGCCGGTTTCCTCGGCCGATGCGGTCGCATCCAGCAGATCATCGGCAATCTGAAAGGCCGCACCCAGATCGCGGCCATAGGCGGAAAGCGCGTGGCGCAGCTGAATGGGGGCCTTGCCAAGAATGGCGCCGGCTTCGGCGGAAAACTCAATCAGCTTGCCGGTCTTCAGCAATTGCAGCCGGCCAATCTCCGCCTCTTCCAAGGGGCGGCCCGCTTCTTCCGCCAGCATATCCAGCATCTGCCCGCCGCACATGCCACGCGCTCCGGCAGCACGCGCCAAGGCGCGGCAAAGCTCGGCCCGTACGGCAGGGTCGGCATGGGTTTCGGGTTCGCTCAACACCAGAAAGGCCTGGGTTTGCAGCGCATCGCCGGCCAAGACAGCGGTCGCTTCATCGAAGGCGCGATGCAGGGTGGGTTTGCCGCGGCGCAGATCATCATCATCCATGCAGGGCAGATCATCATGCACCAGCGAATAGGCATGCAGCATTTCAATCGCCGAGGCGACACGCAGCGCCGCTTCACGCGCCACGCCGAATTGCGCGGCACCTTCCAGCACCAGAAAACCGCGCAGCCTTTTCCCACCACCCATGCTGGCATAGCGCATGGCTTCAAACAGCCGCGCCTCATCCCCTTCCGGCGGCGGGATCAGCGCATCAAGCGCGCGATCAATTTCGGCAGCCGCCGCCGCCATGGCTGATGCAAGAGCTTGGGCGGGGTCAGCCATGCGGCGCTCTATTCCACGTCTCGCAAGGATGGCCCGGCTGGCCCATCCACAATGGCTTGGATTTTCTGCTCCGCTTCCGCGAGCTTCGCCTCACAATGGCGCTTCAGCGCCGCACCGCGCTGATAGGCGGTGACCGAGGCTTCCAAGGCGCCCTTGCCGCTTTCCAATTCCCGCACAATGCCTTCGAGTTCCGCGAGCGCTTGCTCGAAGGAGAGGGCGGCGATATCGGACGGCGGCGCCCCCGCCGTCTCGGTTGGTGTACGTTCCATACTGTCAGCCTAGCCTGACAATTGTGGATATGTCTATTCCGGTTCGATGCCCGCGGTACGAATGGCCGAGGTCCAGCGCTGGGTCTCGGATTTGACGAAGGCAGCCGCCTCTTCCGGGGTGGAGGTGGACACCACCATCCCGAAGCCGGAAGACAGCCTTTCGCGCAAATCGGCCTGTTCCCCGGCGCGGCGCACCGCGGCATTCAGGCGGGAAACGGCAATGGCCGGCGTGCCGGCGGGCACGAAAAGCCCGAACCAGGCGGTGATCTGATAGCCGGGCAGGTTGCCTGCTTCCGCCACGGTGGGGATTTCCGGCAGCATGGCGGAGCGTTGCGGCGCGGTGATACCAAGGATGCGCAGCTTCCCCTCCCGCGCCTGCGGCAAGATAACCAATTGATCCGCCACGAAAAGATCAACCCGCCCCGCCAGCAAATCCTGCACCGCCAAGGGTGAGGAGCGATAGGGCACGCGGAGCATCTTCACCCCCGCCATATGCGCCATCAGCTCGGTCGAAACCTGCTGGGAGGACGACGCGGAGGCATAGGTAATGCCCTCGGGCTTGGTTTTCGCCTCGGCCAGCAATTCGGCCAGGTTCTGCCAGCGCGATTCGGCGCGCACCGCGACCAGCAGCGGCACGGAACCGAGGGTCGAGACCGGGATAAAGGCGGTTTCCACATCAAAGGGCACGCGCTTGAACAGCGCCCCGGCGGCGGCATTGGTGGAATTGGTGCCGATCAGCACGGTCAGGCCATCCGGCGTGGCGCGGGCCACGACTTCCGCCCCGATCAACCCATTGGCGCCGGCGCGGTTTTCCACCACCACATTCTGGCCAAGGGTTTCGCGCATTTTCTCGGTAAAGACGCGCGCGACGGTATCGGTGGCGGAACCGGGCGCGAAGGGCACAATGGCGCGCACCGGGCCGGGCGGCCATTCCTGCGCGGCAGCAAGGCGTGGCGCTAAGGCCACCGCAGGCAGGGCGAGATCGGAAGAGCACA
>JADCFR010000503.1 GCA_020249415.1 Roseomonas sp.
GCTGGGCCGAGAAGATTTCGGAATTCCGCAACCACCATGGCGGCGAAGGTGGCATCATTGATGTGATGGCGCACGCGCAGCAATTGCCGATTGGGGCCAGGACGGAAGGTCGCTTCAATGGCGCGGAACAGGGCCTCCCGCGCGGCAGGATCGTGAAAGGCCTGGCCTGGGGCATCCAGCGCCGAAACACCGCCTTCGGGCAGATAGAAGCGCACCGGACCATCCATCAAATTCAATCGCGCTGCGATCCATTGGCCGATTGCGGCGCACTCTGCCGCTGTCGTGCGCATTAGGGTGACTTGCGGATTATGCTGATAGAATTGCCGGCCCCGATAGATCTCCGGCACGGTCTCGGGCGGGCCGAAATTCACCATATCCACCGCACCCACTGAACCAATATAGGGCAGGCGCGTGCGGATAACGGCACCGAAGCGGTCTGCCGTGGCAGGGAGGATGCCACCAAACAGCATATCCGCGATTTCGGTCGTGGTGATGTCAATCACGCCGGCGACCTTTTGCGAGTCAATCAATTTTTCCATGGATTGACCGCCAATGCCGGTGGCGTGGAAGATCAGGCAATCCCACTCCTTACTGAGCAAATCTGCAATCTGGCGAATGCAGGGCGTTGTCACACCAAACATGGAAAGGGCGACGGCGGGGCGTTGCGGCTCGCGCGGCTTGGCCGCGCGGCGCGCCTGCACCATGCCAATCATGGCCTGGGCAGCATTGCCGAGAATATCTTCCGTAATGACATTCAGCCCCTGCACATCGGCCACGGAATGCATCATGGTGATATCGGTCGCGCCGACATAGGCGCGCACATCACCGCTTGCGATGGTGGAGACGATCAGCTTTGGTATGCCGATGGGCAGTGCGCGCATCGCAGGCGCGACAAGCGCCGTGCCGCCGGAACCACCGGCGGAGAGAATGCCGGCAATGCCTGTTTGGCGTTCAATCCAGCGCCGGAAGGCTTCAGTCATGCCGGCAACGGCCGCACCGCGATCCCCGGTAAAGACGCCTGCCGCGCCGCGCGGGTGAAAGGCCGCGATTTGATGGGCCGGAATATCGGCGCCGGAATGGCCGCCCGTTGTCGAAAGATCAACAAGCCTGACAGGCAAGCCAGCGGCGCGGATCTGGTCGCGCATGAAGCGCAACTCTGCGCCCTTGGTATCCAGCGTGCCAGCGACCAGAATCACCTCCGCCCCTGGCATGGAAAGCGGGCGGATTTCGGCTTGCGCGGCAGCGGCGCTCATCAGCGGCTGTGCGGTCAAGACACGCGCGGTGCGTTCCAGCACCTCAACCGGCACCGGCTTCGACCAGCGCGTGGGGGGCGTTGGGTTTGAGTTGTAGATCTTGATCGGCACACCCATTGTCGCGGGCGCTGTTTCAGGCATCAACGCGGCGTTTGGCGTCGGCGTTGCCGGAGTATCCTCATGGCCATGGCGGCCAACGCCCAAAAGGCGCTGCTGCAATTCACGATCCGCCGCCAATTCGCGCGCCGGCGCGCTGCGATTGATGCGGCCATTCACCATAATGGCGACGGTATCGGCAATGGCGCAGGCCACACCGATATTCTGTTCAATCACCAGCACATCAATCTCGCCATCTTGCGCGAGTTGCACCAGCAATTCTTCAAGCTGCGCGACAATGACCGGCGCCAGACCCTCGGTCGGCTCATCCATCACCAGCAGCTTTGGATTCATCAGCAGCGCGCGGCTGATGGCGAGCATTTGTTGCTCACCGCCTGAAAGCTGCGCGCCGCCATTGCCGCGCCGTTCCGCGAGGCGTGGGAAGGTGGAGAAAATCCTTTCAATGGTCCAGGCGCCACCCCTGCGCTCAACCATTTTCAAATGTTCTTCGACCGTCAGGGAACGCCAGAGCCGTCTACCCTGCGGCACATAGCCAATGCCGGCGCGCGCGATATCGGCTGGCGAGCGCCCGACCAAGGGCTGACCATGAAAACTGATGGAACCGGAAGCAACCGGCACCAGGCCCATGATCGCCTTGCAGAGCGTGGTCTTGCCCATGCCATTGCGACCAACAACGGAAAGCGCCCCGGTATCAAGCCGCAAATCAACGCCTTGCAAGGCATGGCTTGCGCCGTAGAAAACATTCAACCCGCGAATCTCAAGCGCGGCGGGACCTGCTTTCTCAGGCATGCGCATGGCGGCCATCCCCAAGATAGAGTTCCTGCACTTGCGGATCTTCCTCTATCTCCGCGGGCGTGCCTTCCTTGAACACACGGCCATTATGCATCATGGTCACGCGCTGGGCGACACGCAGCGCGACATCCATATCATGTTCGATGATGATGAAGCCGATATGCGGCGGCATATTGGTGAGGATTGCGATCAGCTCCGCACGTTCGGTCGGTGAAAGCCCGGCAGCGGGTTCATCAAACAGAATAAGCCGCGGCGCGCCAGCCAGCGCCAGCGCGATTTCAAGCTGGCGCTGCTGACCGTAGCTCAATTCACTTACCAGCTTTTGCCGCACGTCAGTCAGGTGTACCGCTTCGATCAATTCCTCACAGCGTGTCAATAATGGGTCGCCGCGCCTTGGCCGCAGCAGGGAAAAGCGATTGCGGCTGACACCGCGGCACGCCAGATAGACATTATCGGCAACGCTGAGGCCACCAAAGAGCAGCGAAATCTGATAGGTACGCCGAAGGCCACGCCGGATGCGTTCATGCGCGGGAAATTCCGTCACATCCTCACCGAACAATCGGATGGTGCCGGAACTCGGCAGGAAATCGCCTGTGACGCAATTGAACAGGGTGGTCTTGCCGGCGCCATTGGAGCCGAGCACCGCCCGCCTTTCGCCCGCTTCCACGGTCATGGTGATGTCTGCAATGGCCGAAAGCGCACCAAAAAGATTGGTGACGCCACGCAATTCCAGCGCATTGCCCGCACCGGCGGCGCCGATCCGCTCGATCACGGGCGCATTGGGCGCGGGTGTATTCATGCTGTCCCCGCAGTTCTGGGCTGCCCCGTCAGCGGGTCAAGGTTCTTGCGCTGCCTTTCGCGCCAGCGATCCCAAAGCCCCAAGGCGCCATCGGGGGAGAAGAAGACCACAGCAAGGAAGCCAAGCCCCACAAGCAGCTTGAAGCGTTCCGTTGAAAGACCAAAACCTGAAAGCACATCGGGGCTGAAAGTGCTCAGCAGCACATAGATGAAAGCACCCACAAAGGGACCGATGGGGCGGCGCAGCCCGCCAATCACGGCGATGATCAGAATGTCAATCACCGCCGGAATGCCCGCGGTGAAGGGAGCGACCTGCGTATTCTGCCAAACCAACAGGATACCACCAATGGCGGCGATCACGCCGGAGAAAGCATAAGCGGCGATGCGATGGGCGGTGACATTGAAGCCCATGGCCGCCATGCGTCGCGGATTATCGCGCACCCCTTGCAGGGCCAAGCCGAAGGGGGAGCGCGCAACATAAAGCACCGCCAGATAGCACAGCACCGCCATGCCCA
>JADCFR010000504.1 GCA_020249415.1 Roseomonas sp.
CATTCGCATCCGTCACCGTGAGCGGCCCGCCGCGCCGATAACAGGCCGGCCCCGGCACCGCACCGGCGGAATCCGGCCCCACCCGGAAACGCGCGCCATCGAAATGCAGGATGGAACCGCCACCAGCGGCAACGGTGTTGATCGCCATCATCGGTGCACGCATGCGCACACCAGCGACTTCGGTTTCGAACGCGCGTTCAAAGGCGCCGGCGTAAAGCGCGACATCGGTGGAGGTGCCGCCCATATCGAAGCCGATGATACGCTCAAACCCACCCATGGCCGCGGTGCGTGCGGCACCGACAATCCCGCCAGCCGGGCCAGAGAGAATCGCATCCTTGCCCTGGAAATGCCCGGCTTCGGTCAGCCCGCCGCTTGATTGCATGAAGTAAAGCCGCACACCGGGCAATTCCGCGGCGACCTGATCCACATAGCGGCGCAGAATGGGTGACAGATAGGCATCAACAACGGTGGTATCTCCGCGCGGCACAATGCGCGGCAGCGGGCTTGCGCGATGGCTGAGTGAGATTTGCGCAAAGCCTTCTTCGCGGGCGATGGCACCAAGCTTTTCCTCATGCGCCGGATGCGCCCAGGCATGCATCATGAGAATGGCGACAGCGCGGAAGCCTTCGCGATGCGCGGCGCGCAACGCCTCACGCGCCCCGGCCTCATCCAAGGGTTCCAATTCCGTGCCATCCACCGCGACACGCCCGCCGATTTCAACGGCGCGTTCATGCAGCAATTCCGGCAGGCGCACATCAAGATCGAAAAGTCGCGGCCTGGCCTGATTGCCGATGCGCAGCAGATCAGCAAAGCCGCGATTGACCAGAAGCAGCACGCGTTCACCGTTGCGTTCCAAAAGCGCATTGGTGGCGACCGTAGTGCCCATTTTCACCGCTTCGATCAGCCCGGGTGGGATCGGCGCGCCGGGGGCAAGGCCAAGGCATTGGCGAATGCCGGCAACGGCCGCGTCCTTGTAGCGTTCCGGGTTTTCCGAGAGCAGTTTCAGCGTCGAAAGCCGCCCGGCCGGATCGCGCGCGACGATATCGGTGAAGGTGCCGCCGCGATCAATCCAGAATTGCCAAGCCGACATGCAAAACCCTTGCGCAGAAGGAATATCAACAAGAATGCTCTAAAACATTATCAGGCCAAGTGAAATCGCCTCACAGCCCCGCATCGGCCGGCACCAGCACCTGCCCAGCCTCATCCACCCGCGCCGGCACGGCTTCCAAAGCCTCCCCGTAACAGGGGCCGGAGACGCATTCGCCCGATTCAATTTCAAACCGCGCGCCATGGGCCGAACAAAGGATGTACTGGCGCTTGGCATCCAGAAAGCGATCTGGCACGGGATCAAGCGGCAGGCCGATATGCGGGCAGGAATTCACATAAACCCAAACCGCGCTGCCGCGCCGCACCGCGAATAACCCCATGAAGGCGCCAGGCGCGGCCGGAAAGCCCTTGGACCCGCCATCGGGGATATCCTCAAGCGCGCAAAGGGCGCGTTCCGGCTTGCTCATTCGCCGGCCCAGCCGCCCATGCGGGCGATCACCGCCCAATGCTCCGGCGCGATGGGCATGACTGAAAGCCGCGATTGACGGATCAAAGCCACCTCGGCGAGCGCCGGTTCAGCCTTGATGGCCGCCAGCCCCACCGGCTTCGGCATGGGCCCGACCGCGCGCATATCCACACAAACCCAGGATGAGCCTTCCTCGGCGGTCGGGTCGGGATAGGCTTCGCGCGCGACTTCGACCACGCCCACAACCTCTTTCCCGATGTTGGAGTGGTAGAAAAAGGCCAAATCGCCCTTTTTCATGGCCATCAGGTTCTTCTTGGCGAGGTGATTGCGCACGCCCGTCCAGGGCTCCACGCCATTGGCGACCTGCTGGTCCCAGGAAAAGGCATCGGGTTCGGATTTCACCAGCCAGCGGGAAGCGGGCGCTTTGGTCCTGGCTGCTGGCATGGCGTTCCTCTATCCCCCGGCGCCGGATCGGGGCGCCTGACAAGCAGGTAACGCCAGACGCGTTGGGCTTCAATAAGCCAAGGTCGGGTTTTCGAAGCGGGGGGACTCCCTTGGCGAAGCACCGCCCCCCATGTGAAGCTGGCAAGGAGGCAGGCGGGTGATTCCACCCGCCGGATATCTAGGCTAGTCTGACCATGTGGACGCCAGAATGACAGCTAAAGCTGACAGCAGCCCGAGCGGTGCCGCCCCTGGCGCGCGTTCGCTGCACCGCTTTGCCAATCCGGGGCGCTTTTTGCGCGCCTCGGCGCGGGTGCAGGTTTGGCTATGGTTAGCAGCGGCTTTGGTGCTGGGTGCGGGGCTGGTTTGGGGCTTGTTCCTGTCTCCCGCTGATTGGCAGCAGGGTGAGACGGTGCGCATCATGTATGTGCATGTGCCGATGGCCTGTCTGGCCATGGGGGGCTACACCGCTCTGGCTGCGGCCTCTGTCATGTCGCTGATCTGGCGCCATCCCTTGGCCGATCTTTTCGCGCGCGAGTTATCGCCGGTGGGTGCCTTGGTGACGGCGCTTTGTTTGGCGACAGGCAGCCTTTGGGGCCGGCCCATGTGGGGTACCTGGTGGGTCTGGGATGCGCGGCTCACTTCCGTCTTGGTGCTATTTTTCCTGTGGCTTGGGCATGCGGCGCTGACGCGCGCCTTTGAGGATCAGGAACGCGGCGCGCGGGTGGGTGCGATCCTTGCGCTGGTGGGCATTGTGAATATCCCGATCGTGAAATTCAGCGTGGATTGGTGGAATACGCTGCATCAGCCGGCTTCCGTCACGCGCTTTGATGCGCCGGGGATGCATGTGGATATCCTTTATCCCTTGCTGACCTGCGCGCTTGGCTTTTCGCTGTTGTTTGGCGCAGTGGTGCTAGCGCGGACGCGCGCTGCCGTGATGGAACGGCGCATCCGCGCCCTGCAACTGGCCCGCGCGCGGCGTGAGGAGGCTTTGGGCGCATGAGCCACGCATTCTTCATCACCGCATCCTATGCGCTGGTCTTGCTTGGTTTCGGCGCCTTGGTGTTGGATGCCGCGCGCCGCCATGCCACGGCCAAGCGCTTGCTCGCGGAATTGGACCCGCGCGGAGACCGGCCATGACTCGCAAAAAGCGCCGGCTTTATGTTCTGCTGCTCTGCGGGCTCGGGCTTGGCAGCGCCACCGCGCTGACGCTGACCGCGTTTCAGGACAATTTGGTGTTTTTCCGTTCGCCGTCAGACATTGTTCGCGAAGCGCCGCCAGCCAATCGCGCCTTTCGCCTGGGTGGGCTGGTGGAAGCGGGCAGCCTGGAACGCGGCACCGGCGCAGATGGCAGGCCGACCGCCAATTTCCGTGTGACCGATGGCGCGCATGTCATTCGCGTCTCCTACGCTGGCGTGTTGCCGGATTTGTTCCGCGAAGGGCAGGGCGTGGTGACGCTTGGCATGATGCAGCCCGACGGCGTTTTCCGCGCCAAGGAAGTGCTGGCGCGGCATGATGAAACCTATATGCCGCCGGAGGTTGCCGATGCGCTGAAGCGCGCCGGCCATTGGAACCCGGCAGAGGGTGCGCCACCGCCTCCGGCGGAATGGAACACCGCACCAAGGAGAGGCGGATGATCGGGGAACTTGGCCATTTCGCATTGGCGCTTGGCTGCATTCTGGCCCTGGCGCAGTCGGTCTTGCCCTTGGTTGGCGCGCATCGGGCGGATGCGCGGCTGATGGCGCTGGCCGCACCCTTGGCGGTGGCGCAGTTGATTGCGATTGCGGCCGCTTTCGCCGCGCTGCTTTGGGCCTTTGCGGTGAATGACACCACGGTTTCTAACGTAGTGCTGAACAGCCATTCGGCGAAGCCGCTGATCTATAAATTCTCGGGCGCCTGGGGCAATCATGAAGGCTCCATGGTGCTTTGGGTATTGATCCTGGCGCTTTGTGGTGGCGCGGTGGCGGCCTTCGGACGCGATTTGCCGAGTGCCTTGCAGGCGCGCGTGATTGGCATTCTGGGGCTGATCGCGGTGGGGTTTTTGGGCTTCATCATCTTCACCTCCAACCCTTTTGAGCGTGTTTGGCCGCCGCCGATGGATGGGCAGGGGCTCAATCCGCTGCTGCAGGATCTTGGCCTCGCTTTGCATCCGCCCATGCTCTACCTCGGTTATGTTGGTTATGCGGTGACTTTTGCCTTTGCCGTGGCGGCGCTTTTGGAAGGGCGTGTGGATGCGGCCTGGGGGCGTTGGGTCCGGCCTTGGTCACTGGCGGCGTGGTCGTTCCTCACGCTGGGCATCGCGCTTGGGTCCTGGTGGGCCTATTACGAATTGGGTTGGGGTGGCTATTGGTTCTGGGACCCGGTGGAAAATGCCTCGCTCTTGCCCTGGCTGATTGGTGCGGCGCTGCTGCATTGCGCCATTGTTGTCGAAAAGCGCGAAAGCCTGAAGATCTGGACTGTGCTGCTGGCCATTTTGGCCTTTGCCATGTCCTTGCTGGGCACCTTCCTCGTGCGCTCGGGCGTGTTGAATTCCGTGCATGCTTTCGCCAATGACCCGGCGCGCGGTGTTTTCATTCTCGGCTTGCTGATGGCCTATGTGGCGGGGGCCTTGGCGTTGTTTGCCTGGCGCGCGCCGCGCTTGGGTGGCCCCGGCATTTTTGCGCCGATTTCGCGCGAAGGCGCGCTGGTTTTGAATAATCTTCTTCTCTGTTCCATCACCGCCGTGGTGCTGGTGGGCACGCTTTGGCCGCTGTTCGCCGATATCCTGTTCGGCGCGAAAATCTCGGTCGGTGCGCCCTTCTTCAATGCGGCGACAGCG
>JADCFR010000505.1 GCA_020249415.1 Roseomonas sp.
AGCAGGCCGATCTTATAGCCGCGCCGCTTGATGTAGGCATTCATCTGGACAGACCACAGCACCGCTTCCTTGCGGCTGGCAGTCACCACCATGGCCTTGGCCTTCCCAGCCAGCAGATGCGCCACATTCTGGCGGAAATGCTCCACCACAATTTCCACCCGCGCGGCGATGTTGTGCGGGTGCAGCCGCACCCAGCCCATGATGCCCTTCTTCGCCTCACTCGCATCTACTTCCTTTTCGCTCAACTCCGCGCCGCCATGCGTCAGCCGGAAAGCGAGCTTGTAGGAAGTGTAATTCTGCAAGACATCCAGGATGAACTTCTCCTCAATCGCCTGACGCATGGAATAGGTATGGAAGGCCACCGGCAGATTGCCCGGCCCCGGCGGCAGAGACGGATCAGGCCGCCGCCCGAAAAGTTCCAGCGTTTTCGCCTTGGGCGTTGCGGTGAAGGCAATGAAGCTGATGCCAGCATCCTGCCCCGCGCGCCCGGCCATTTGCGCCGCCAGCAGGTCTTCAATGCTGGCTTCCCCGCCATCGGCTAGGTCCTGCTGTTCTTCCGCCGTCAGCGTCATTTTCAGCTTGGCCGCGGCCTGGCCCGATTGGGATGAATGCGCTTCATCCGCAATCACCGCAAAGCGCTTGCCCTTGGTGGCGACCAGCCTGCGCACTTCCTCCAACGCAAAGGGGAAGGTCTGGATGGTGCAGACCACAATCTTCTTCCCATCTGCAAGGGCCGAGGCCAATTGCGCGCTTTTCGCCGCGCCATCGCCGGTGATGATTTCCACCACGCCCTGGGTACGTTCAAAGCCTTGGATGGCTTCGCGCAATTGCTTGTCCAGCACGGTGCGATCAGAAACCACCAGCACGGTATCAAACAGCTTTTGGTGCGCGGCATTGTGCAAATCCGCCAGGAAATGCGCCGCCCAGGCGATGGAATTGGTTTTGCCGGACCCCGCCGAATGTTCGATCAGGTATTTGCCGCCCGGCCCTTCCGCCAGCACCGCCGCCAGCAGCCGGCGCGTTGCATCCAATTGATGGTAGCGCGGGAAAATCCAGCCTTGCAGGCGCTTCTTGTCATCACGCACCGGCACCAGATAGCGGCCCAGAATTTCCAGCCAGCTATCACGCTGCCAGATTTCTTCCCAAAGATAGGCGGTGGGGGCGCCATTCGGGTTGTCCGGATTGCCCGCGCCGAAGTCTCGGCCCCGATTGAAGGGCAAGAATTTGCTTTCCGGCCCGGCCAGCAGCGTGCACATCTGCACTTCGCTATTGCTGGCGGCAAAATGCACCAGCGCGCCACCGGGGAAGGCCAGCAGTGGTTCCGGCAGGTTCTTGCCCGGCGCACGCGGCAGCCGGTCATACCGGTATTGGTCCACCGCATCCTGGACAGATTGCGTATAGTCGCTTTTCAGTTCCGCGGTGGCGACAGGAATGCCATTCAGGAACAGCACCAAATCCAGGCTGTTTTCGCTATGCAGGGAATAGCGCACCTGCCGCACCACGCGCAGGCGGTTGGCAGCGTAGCGCGCCTGCAAGGCTTCATTCATGGCGAGTGCCGGGCGGAATTGGCAGAGGCTGAGGCGCTGCTTCAGCCCCACCACATCCAGCCCATGGCGCAGCACATCCAAAGTGCCTTGCTTGTCCAAAGCGGCGCGCAGGCGCTGCGCCAGGGTGGTGCCGGCAGCGGCGCCATGGGCCTTTTGCAGCGCGGCCCAGGCTTGTGGCTGAGTGGCTTCCACCCAGGCCAATAGGTCTTCCGGGAAAAGGGCTGAGGCACGGTCGTAGCGCGCGGCGGCATTGGCTTCATAGAGCCAGCCTTGCGCGGCGAGATGGGCGCAGATGCCATCTTCCAGGGCGATTTCCTTATGGATGCTCACGCGGCCTCCTGCTTGGTGGGGGCAAGGGAGCGCACATCAATCTTGCCGGTGACAGCGGCGGAGATGAGCGCGGCGCGGCGTTCGCGCAATAGGGTGATGGCTTGGGTGGCATCTGTAATCAACGCGTCGATTTTCGAACTTTCGTAATCAACATAGAGTGATATTTCCTCGCGTTCCGCATCACTTACCGGTATAGCGATGGGCAAGCCACCCATGATTACTTCATTGATATTCGCCATGGTTGACCCAACGGAAGATAATTCCAACCACTCGCGGGTATAGCGACATTCGAAAACACGAAATAAGAATTGCGATAAGCTAAGGCTGCCTGCTGGCCGAAGCCGCAGAGAACCTGTGCCGCAAATCCATGCGGCTTCTGCTTCCCCAACCACGGCAGCCCGCCCAAGCTCACCACGGCGCGCCGTAATTATATCTCCCGCTGCAAGTGTCCAAATTGATAGCCTTTCGGCAGTTTCAGTGGAAACCGTCACATCACTCGCCGGTACACATCGACCATTGATGATATGAGACGGATTTATTACTGGCACACCATCAGTGACATAGTCCTGGCTCCCAAGAGCAGTACCGAATGGGCCTGTTGATATTCCAGTGCAAAACTGGCTCAGACGCCCCACCTCCCAATGCGCTGGCACTTGGCCGAGCCATTCGATGCCGCTGTCTTTCATTGGGGCGTTGGGGTTGAGGCCCTTGGTGACGGCTTGGGAAATAACGGCCTGCCGCTTTTCCTTCAGCAGCGCAATCAACCGCTCCTGCTCCGCCACCAACGCATCAATCTTACCCGTCTCTTGGTCAAGAAAAGCGGTGAGTGCCATCTGCTCTGCCAAAGAAGGCACAGCTACTGGAAGGTTTGCGACATCGTCGAGGCTGAGTTGAATCTTCGTTCCGCCATAGCACTGGGCGTCCAGGTAGGCCTTTCCAGCAGCAGAAAGTGTCGCGTAACCAACCCATCTCGGAAGTAGCATGTCGCCACGCAGCCGCGCGAGTGCGACATGCTGGCTGACATAGGCGCATTCGAGGTTGGCGGGCACGACCGCCACGGAGCCCATAAAAGCGGTGATCGAGAATAAAACATCGCCTGGCTCGACGCGCGTTCGCTCGCCCTCTGCCCCAGCAGGCACCGCAACCCGCTGGATATCCGCAAGGTCCAAGTCCAGACCATCGCGAGTCAGGTTCCCGATCCGGAGAAATAGCGCGCCCTCATCTGCGTAGTGATCAGCCCAGCCACGCGAACCACTGGTGAGGAAATGCAGATCCCGCCTAAGCGCGATCACGTCCCAACCGACCGGCACCGAGCCAATCCAGGGACTGCCGGTCTCCCGATACGCAGGATAAGCCGGGAAGGTCATGCCACGCCCACCCCACGCACCGAAGTCTTGCGCTTTTTCGGCAGCGTCTTCGCGGCTTGCATGGAATTCGTCATGCCGCATCCCTGCCGGTTCGAACCATTAAGCGAAACTTGATAGTTGCCCAGGGGGGACCACTCACCCCGCCCCGCCTGGCAGCCACCCTTGCGCCACCAGCGTATGATGCGCCAGCCCAATCTGCCGTGGCGAAAAGCGCCGCTTACGCTCCCCCCAGGCATAGACGCCGGCAACCAAGGCATCGTGCTCGGCTGATCCGCCCTCGCGCGCCACCCAATGCACGGTGGAAAGCAGTTCAAGGCCGAAGGGTGTCTCGAAGCCGCTGACCAGCGCTGCCACACGTTCAAACCGGGCGCGGGTTTCATCGGCGTTCGCCAGTACCGCGCGCGCATCCGCAACGGCGCCGGGCACAAGGGTGAGTTCCTTGTCGGGCGCATCACCGCCATCACGATAGCCGGCCACCATATGGCCTTCGACGCGGGCCAGAACATGGCCGAGATTTTCGGCATAAGGGCCGTAGGGCGCCTTCACGTATTGAAGGCGCAAGGGCTCACCAGCCTCCTGCATGAAATACATCAGCTTGTGCACTTCAAGCAGGCTGACAAAGGGGTCCATCAGCCCGCCAAGGTAGCGATCCATCAGGCCAACCAGGGCAGCGCGGCCAGGTGTCATGCTGGGGATTTCACGGGGGACCATGCCGCGGCCATCCGCCGGCGGGGCAGCAGGTTCAAAGAGTATCACTTCAAGCCCTTCAATCGGTGCCAGGGCAGCGATGATGCGTGGCTTCACCTCACGCCACTCCAGCCCGCCAAGGCCCGCGCCAAGCGGCGGCAGGGCGATGGAACGAATGCCGCGCGCGCGGATTTCCCCAACCAGGGCAGCCAAGCCGGTTTCGATATCCTCAATACGGCTCTTGCCGCGCCAGTGGCGCTTGGTGGGGAAGTTGATGATCCAGCGGGGGCCAGTAAGCTCGCCAAGTTCATGGATGAACATGCGGCCAGGCTGAACCTCCCCGCGTTCACAGGCAGCTTGATAGGCGGCATAATTGCTGGGGAAGGCATTGCGGAATTGCAGCGCAACGCCGCGCCCCATGACGCCGACGCAATTGACGGTATTGACCAGGGCCTCTGCTGGCTCGGCGAGGAGGTCTCCTGTCTTGCTGGTGATCATCGCTGCCTCCCTTCCTTCAATAATACCAGTCCGTGCGGATATGCACAGGCGGGCGGTGGGGCGCCGATTGAAGCAGGCTGGCGACCCTTCGTTGCATGGCCAAGTTCAACACACCAATGGCGCTGACCAGACGCCAGGGGAAGCGTTCATGGACAAGAAATTCGGCCTGCTTGCCTTCCTGGACGTCGGGTGAAACGCCCCGGCCGCTCCATTGCCGGGCCGCCACATGGTCCCACCTTATCTCATGCAGATGGGCAAGGTTCGCCCGAAATTCCTGATAGGCCGCCGCAGCATTGCCGAGCGAGAATGCCCAGCGGTGGCCGGCTTTGTCAGCCTGGGCAACAACTGTGTTGAAATCGCACTCCAGCGTGATGATTGGTTCCTGTCCACCACGGTAATCCAGGTTTTCATGGTTGGCCTTGTATAGCAGGAAGAGCATGACCGATCTAGAACAAAAATAGAACGGCACATAGTCGCTTACCGTCGTGTCAGGGTGGCAGGGGACTGGCCGGGCCATCCGGTCGTTCTTCACCTTCTGTATGCCAATGGTGGTTCCGGCCAAATCTCGCCGGCGAACTTCAGTGTCACTGTAGAGATGACCTGCGGCGAGAATAGAAGGCAGGCGATCCACATGCAGGATGTGATAGATTTTCGGGCTCTGTGGTGGTGGCGTGGTCACGCCGCCAGCCCCGCAATCATGCCAAGGATGCGGTCTGTCACCTGCTTCAAATCGGCGTCTATTTCCGCCAGCGGGCGCGGCGGTTCAAACACATAGAAATGCCGGTTGAAGGGGATTTCGTAGCCGATCTTGGTCTTTTCCTCATCTATCCAGGCGTCCGGGGCATGGGGCAGCACTTCGCGGGCCAGATAGGCAGAGACATCTTCGCCAAGGGGGACATTTTCAGTATCGCGCATAGCCGGGTCCGGCTGCGGTTTGCCCTTGGTTTTACCCTTCTGGCCCAGCACCAGATTGCCCGCTTCATCGCGGAGCGGGCGTTCAACCGTGATGCTGCGATAG
>JADCFR010000506.1 GCA_020249415.1 Roseomonas sp.
CACGATCAAGGCCATGGGTCAGGCCATAGACGTGGTTATACAAATGATAGAGTGCCGGCTGTTCCGCCGCCATGCGCGCGCCAGCCGCCGGGTTGATATGGCGCTTGAGACCCGCCGCGCGCGCTGCCGCGCTTTCTTCCTGCCAGGTTTTCAGCCGTGATCTTTCCGGTTCACGCATTTGCTGTGGATCGAGCGTACCGGTGGTGGCACCCAGCACCAGCGCCTTCACGCGGCCCGGGCGGAGCAGCGCATATTCAACACCGGTCCAGCCACCCATGGATTGGCAAATGATGCGAATATCGCCAAGGCCGAGCTCATCCACCAAGGCCGCGAGGTCATCGGCATAGGCCGCGGGATCAGGCCCCTCCGCCGGCGCGGTGGAAGGGAAAAAGCCGCGATGCGAAAACGCCACGCAAGTATAGCGCGGCGCGAAATGCGCGACCTGCTGCCACCAGGACATGAGATTCCCGCCAAGCCCATGCGCGAAGACAATGGCGGGGCCTTGGCCCGTGACTTCATAGCGGATTCGCGCATCGGGGCGCTCGATCCAACCGGCGCGGCGCGGCGGGGCGGTGAAATCTGCTGGGTTGGTCATGGCGGGCTGCTCCCCAAGGCTTGCTGTCCATCATGGGCCAAAATGCCCTGCCTGTCTTGGGCTGGCGCCGCGGCCAAAGCTTGCTAGGATTCGGCCTGAAAAGCATGAGGAAGCAACCATGGCGCAAGCGGATGCCGATACCTTCGATTACGTGATTGTGGGTGCCGGGGCGGCGGGGTCCATCCTTTCGGCGCGGCTGACGGAAGATCCGGAAACCACGGTCTGCGTATTGGAAGCCGGCCCGCCCGATACCAACCCCTTCATTCATATTCCCGCCGGATTCATCAAGGCTTTGGTGAACCCCGACATCACCTGGCAATTCAGCACCGAGCCCACCGAAAACACCGCCGGTCGCCGTGTGAAGACCGTGCAGGGCCGCACTTTGGGGGGCGGTTCTTCGATCAATGGCATGATCTATAATCGCGGCCAGCCGGGGGATCAGGATAGCTGGGCGCAGCGCGGCAATCGCGGTTGGGGCTATGCGGATTGCCTGCCCTATTACAAGCGGAGCGAAAAGCGCCTTGGCTTTGGTGAGGAACGCCGCGGGCGCGATGGTGGCGTGCCCATCACCGATATGGATTGGTTCAATCCGCTTTCGGAAGCCTTTATCGCCGGCTGTGTCGCTTCCGGTATTCCGCGCAACCCGGATTACAATAACGGCAATCAGGCTGGCGTTGGCTATTTCCAGCGCGCCATTCATCGTGGCCGGCGTATCTCCGCCGCACGCGGCTTTCTGCACCCCGCCATGGCGCGCAAGACGCTTGATGTACGAACCAATGCGCGCGCCTGCGGCATTATTCTGGAAGGCAAGCGCGCGGTTGGCGTGCGCTATTTGAACCAGCGTGGCGGGACGCCCCGCGAAGTGCGTGCCAGGCGAGAAGTGATCATCTCCGCCGGTACTGCCAATACCGCGCGGCTTTTGCAGGTCTCCGGCATTGGTCCCGGCTGGCTATTGCAAAAGCTTGGCGTGCCTGTGCTGCATGAATTGCGTGGCGTGGGCGAGAATTTCCGCGACCATTACGCGACGCGCGTTGTCATGCGCGCCAAGCCAGGTGTCACAACGCTGAATGAATTGGCGCGTGGCGTGAAGCTGGCGGGGCAGGTGGCGCGTTGGGCGATGGGGCGGCCCTCGATCCTGGCGACCGTTCCCTCGCATGTCTATGTTTTCTGGAAATCCTTTGAAGGGCTGGATCAGCCCGATCTACAATGCGTCTTCACGCCGGGGTCTTATGCGGAAGGCAAGGTCTATGTGCTGGATGATTATCCGGGCGTGACGGCCGGCGCCTGGCAGCATCGGCCAGAGAGTATCGGCTGGGTGCGCGCGAAGACCGCTGATGTATTTGATGATCCGGAAATCCAGCCGAATTATCTTTCTGATCCGATGGATCGGCGCGTGCATCTGGGCGGTATTCGGCTGATCCGGCGCTTACTCAATACGCCAGAACTTACGCCTTTCCTGGAAGCTGAAACCCTGCCCGGCCCGCATATCGATTCCGATGATGAGCTGATGGATTTCGCGCGGCGCAATGGGTCAACCACCTATCATTTGATCGGCACGGCGCGCATGGGGCCGAATACAGACCCGACTGCGGTGGTGGATGATCGGCTGCGCGTGCATGGGCTGGAAGGCTTGCGCGTGGTGGATGCTTCGGTAATGCCGAATATGACCTCGGCCAATACCTATGCCACCACGATGATGATTGCGGAAAAGGCATCGGATTTCATTCGTGACCGCCCGCCCTTGGAACCCATGCTTTAAGGCGCATCCCGTTCACATCCGTTCACGGGCCACGTTCTGGATTTTTGTTTGATCGCATTTTCCGAGTCGCCAAATGAAGCCATTTGGCTTGAAAATGCTCAGAAACCGGAGGAAACGACAATGGAATTGCCGCTGCACGGCATGCGCGTGATTGAAGTGGGGCAGGCTTTGGCGGGGCCACTCGCCGGCGTGATCATGGCCGATATGGGTGCCGATGTGATCAAGGTGGAAAAGCCCGATGGCGGCGATGATGCGCGTGCCTGGGGGCCTCCCTTCGGGCCGGATGGCGAAACATCGCTGTATTTTCATGGGCAGAATCGCAACAAGCGCTCCATTACGCTCGATCTGAAGAAGCCCGAGGATATCGAGGCACTGCACAAGCTGGTGGAGACCGCCGATGTGCTGATCCAGAACCTGCGCCCCGGCGTGGTGGATGAAATCGGCATCGGGCCGGAAGCGATGCTCAAGCGCCATCCTCGGCTGGTGTATTGCTCGATCTGGGCCTTTGGGCATGAAGGGCCGATGCGCCTGAAACCCGGTTTTGATCCGCTGCTGCAAGCCTATGGCGCCATGATGTCCGTCACGGGCCGGCCGGAAGATCCGCCGACTTTTTGCGGCGCTTCGATCAATGACAAGGCGACTGGGATGTTCTGCGTGATTGGCGCCTTGGCGGCTTTGCGTCAGCGCGATCGCACCGGCAAGGGCTGCCTGGTGGATACATCGCTATTCGAAAGTGCGGTGCATTGGGTGGAAGGCCATGTGAATAATCACGTGGCAAGCGGCGATATCCCGAAGCGTCACGGCACGGGCGGCGCGGTGATTGTGCCCTACCAGGTGTTTGACACCGCGGATCGGCCGCTATGCCTCGCCGCCGGCAATGATCGGCTTTGGGCGCGTTGTGCGAAGGTGCTTGGCCATCCGGAATGGGCGAGCGACCCGCGCTTCGCCACCGGCCCCGCGCGGGTGCGCAACAAGGCCGCGCTTTTGCCCTTGATTGCGGCAGCGCTACGTCTGCAGCCGCGCGATCATTGGCTGGCGGCGCTGGAGGCTGAGGGCGTGCCAAGCGGCCCGGTGAATGACATTGCAGAGCTCGCGGCAAGCCCGCAATTCGCTGCCATGGGTATAATGCAAGCCCTGCCGGAAGGCGGCCCGCGCGTGGTGGGTTTGCCGATTTCCTTCAACCGTCGCCGGCCTTTGTCGCGCCGCCCGGCGCCGCGCATCGGCCAGCATAATCAGGAGATTTTGGGCCGCCCCTGACGCAGCCCAAACACCCTGGACTCTGAGGGGGGGCCGCGATACCAGCCTTGCAACAGCAAAGACGGAGTCCCCCATGCCCCTTCCCAGCCGCTTCTGGCAGGACCTCACCTGGCCGGATTTTCGTGCCCTTCCCGCCAATACTGTCGCGGTTTTGCCGGTGGGCGCCATTGAACAGCATGGGCCGCATTTGCCGGTGGCGGTGGATACCGCGATCAATCAGGGGATTGTGGCGCGCACGCTGAAACTCATCCCGGATGATCTGCCGGTATTGGTGCTGCCCACCCAGGCGGTGGCGCTTTCGGTGGAGCATTTGCGCTTTCCCGGCACCATCACCACCAGTGCGGAGACCTTGCTTGCACTGGTCTGCGATATCGGCGCATCGGTCGCGCGCGCCGGCGTGAAGCGCCTGGTGTTTTTGAACAGCCATGGCGGCAATGTCTCGGCGCTTGATATCGCGGCGCGGCGGTTGCGCATTCAGCATGGACTTTTCGTGGTGAATGCCATGTGGGCGCGCATGGGCAAGCCTGAAGCCTTGCGAGACCCGGTGGAAGCACGCTTTGGCATTCACGCCGGGCGCGATGAAACCGCGGTAATGCTGGCG
>JADCFR010000507.1 GCA_020249415.1 Roseomonas sp.
GATGTCTTCATGCGCGAACATGGCGGGAAGATTCCGGAAGGCGTGCGCCGCACTGTGGTGCCGGCCGCACCGGATGCCTGGATCACCGCCTTGGAACGCCATGGCACCATGGGGTTCGGCGATGTGGCGCAATATGCCATGCGCTACGCGGCGGAAGGTTTTGCCGTGTATCCGCTGCTCGCGGAAAGTGTTTCGGCGCATGTCGCGGAATATGCGCGCTGGCCGTCCAATGCGGCGATTTTCCTGCCCGGAGGCGCACCGCCGAAGGTGGGTGAGCGTTTTATGCAAAGCGATCTGGCGCGCAGCCTGAGTTACATGGTGGAGGAAGAAAAACGCGCCGCATCCAAGGGCAGGCTGGCGGGATTGGCGGCAGCGCATGCGGCGTTTTATCGCGGCGACATCGCGCGGGAGATCGTGGCCTTTCAAACCCGCGAGGGCGGTTTTCTGTCCATGGAAGATATGGCGGGTTTTCATTCAAGGATTGAACCCGCAATTTCGCGCCGTTGGCGTGGGCATGAGGTGATTACCTGCGGCCCCTGGTGCCAGGGCCCGGCGCTTTTGGAAGCGCTGCTATTGATGGAGCGCGCCGGGCTGGATGGGCTGGAACATAATTCGGCGGAGTATCTGCATCTGTTCACGGAATGCGTGAAAGCCGCCATGGCGGATCGCGAATATCATTTCGGTGATCCGGCCTTCATTGATGTGCCGATTGATCAGCTGCTGTCGGATGCGCATTTGGCAGCGCGTGTGGCGGAGTTGGACCCGGTGCGCGCGCATCCCGCCATGTATCCGCCGCTGCTGGGTGGGGGGCGCGCGGCGGATGGGCCAGTCAGGCGCGATCTGCCGAAGATTGAAGCGGATACCAGCTATGTTGCGGTGGTGGATCGCTGGGGGAATGCCTTCAGCGCGACACCTTCCGATGGGTCTTGGAATTCACCTGTGGTGCCGGGGCTTGGCCTGATCCCATCCAATCGCGGCAGCCAAAGCCGGCCTGACCCCGCGCATCCCGCCGGCGTGGCACCCGGCAAGCGCCCGCGCCTGACGCCAAATCCCGCCATGGTGGTGACGCGCGCGGGTGGCGTTATGCCCTTCGGCACACCGGGCGGGGATGTGCAGATTCAGGCGATGCTGCAGGTGATGCTGAATGTGCTGCATTTTGGCATGGAATTGCAGGAAGCGATCGAAGCGCCGCGCGTTTCATCCTATGCCTTCCCGTCATCTTTCGCGCCATTCGATTATTTCCCGCGTCGGCTTGCGGTGGAAACGCGCATTCCGGAAGCGACGCGGAGTGCTCTTGCAGGGCGCGGGCATGACATCAAGGAATGGCCCGATATGACCTGGCTTGCCGGCAGTGTGGAGGCGGTGATGTCAGACCCCGCATCAGGGCTGGTACGCGCCGGCGCCGATCCGCGGCGCCCGGCCTATGCAATTGCAGGATGAGCGCGGCAACCGATAGCCGGGCGCTGCTTGATCAGGCCATGGCGCGGCTGCATGCGCGGGATTTTCGCAGCGCCGCGGCGCTGTTCAGTCGCGCCATCGCGCTTGGCCTGGATACGCCGGAAATTCGCAATAACCTTGGTCAGGCCTTGCGTTTTTCTGGTGACCGGGCGGGTGCTGAAGCCGCCTATCGTGAAGCGCTTCGCCAACGCCCGGCCTATATTCGTGCTGCCGTCAATCTGGTGGGCATGCTGCTGCCCGCAGCGGCCGATGCAGCGCAAGCGGTGATTGCAGCCGCACTTGCCGCTGGCGCGGGGGAGGATTTGCACCGCGCGGTTGCCGGGCTTTGGCGAGAGGCCGGGCACGCAGATCGCGCCTTGTTTCATCTGCGGGCATTGCTGGAAACATCGCCAGGCGATGCGCTGATGCGCAGCGAATTGGGCACGACGCTGATGGGCATCCGCCAGCCGAGTGCCGCGATCCCGCATCTGGCGCGTGTTGCCGAGGAATTGCCGGATCGCGCGGATGCCAAGGTGAATTATGGCCTCGCCTTGCAGCAATCGGGCGATATTGCTGCGGCCATGGCAGTGCAGCGCCGCGCCATTGCTGAAGACCCGCTCTGCCGTCCCGCCTGGCAGAATTTGTTGCTGGGGCTGAATTACCTGCCGGGCATCACGGCAGAGGAAGTGGCAGACGCGCATCGTGCCTATGCCGCAAGTTTTGCGCGCCCTGCCCCGGCACTCTTCGCCAATGTGCCGGACCCGGATCGGCGACTGCGCATTGGCATGCTTTCCGGTGATTTTCGCCAGCATCCCGTTGGATATTTTCTGGAAGCCGCGATCACCGCGCATCAGCGCGTGGGCTTTCATCTGACGGCCTATGATGTCGGCAAGCGCGCCGATGCCACCACCGCCAGGTTGCGCGGGGTTTTCGATGCCTGGCATTCCGTGGGCACGCTGGAAGATGAGGCGATTGTCGCGCGAATCCGCGCCGATGGGATTGATATTCTTGTGGATCTGACAGGCCATACGGAAACCAGCCGCATCAGCGTAATGGAATATCGCCCGGCGCCAGTGCAGGTAAGTTGGATTGGTTATGCCAATACCAATGGTGTCGCGACAATGGATTGGATCATCGCCGATGCCGTGGTGCTGCCAACAGAAGATGAGGCGCTGTATATCGAAAAACCTCTCCGCCTGCCGGGCTGTTACTTGTGTTATACGCCGCCACGAGAGGCCGTGGCGCCAAGCCCACCGCCAATATTGCGGCAGGGGTTTGTCACCTTTGGCTGCTTCAACAACCTCGCCAAGATCAATGATGAGGTTCTGGCCGCCTGGGCCGCGATTCTGAACCATCTGCCGGAGGCACGGCTTTTGCTGAAAACCGCAGTGCTGGGCGAAGCGGCGACGGCGCAAAAACTCCGCGCGCGTTTCGTGGCTGCGGGGGGCGATATCGCTCGGCTTGATCTGGAAGGGTATAGCCCGCGTGCGGCGTATTTTGCGCGTTATGCCGCAGTGGATTTCATGCTGGACCCTTTCCCCTTTCCGGGCGGCACCACAACGGCCGAGGCGATCCATGCCGGCGTGCCCACGCTGACGCGGCGCGGGCGCGGGGGCATGATCAGCCGGAATGGCGAAACGTTGCTGAGCGCTGTCGGCTTGCAGGATTGGATTGCCGCCGATACGGCGGATTACATCGAAAAGGCCGTCGCCTTCGCGCGGGACGGGGAAAGGCTCGCCACGATCCGTGCCCGGCTATCGCTTGGGCCTTTGGGCGATGCCGGCACCTATGCCAGGGGGCTTGAGACCGCCTGGCGGCGCATTTGGCGCGATTGGTGCGCGCGCCAAGGGGGTGGACAAGGGGCGATTTAACACCACGCGGAAAAGGTCTAGTAAGCGTGGGCTTGGCCCGCCTGGCGGAATGGTAGACGCAGCGGACTTAAAATCCGCAGCCCGCAAGGGTGTGGGGGTTCGAGTCCCCCGGTGGGCAGGGTCTTTGTTTCAATGTATCAGCGGGGTGTCGGTGCTGTGCCGCCCTGCTGAAGGTCCAGCCGCGGTGGCACCCTGTTGCACAATTAGAACATGCTGCTTTTCGGTCGCGTGGAGGTGCACCATCTCCTAATATTCTGCGATTGGTGGTGAAGGTTGTGGCGCGTGGTGAGCCTCGGCGCCGGTAGTCCGAGGCAGAACGGGTCTGCATTTTGGCTAAGACGATGGCTAGGTGATCAATGCTGTGTTTGCCGAGAAAGTGGTCCAGGCCCGCATTGTACACCTGATGCGCAATGCCATGGGCTTTGCGTCCAGGAAGGACAGGAAGGCGATTGGAGTGGTAGAAAACGGCCTGTCATGCTAGCCAAACGTCATGTCTTTCCAGCCCATACCCAGCCCTGAACACTATATATCCATTGACGCAGCCAATCCGCGTCACGCGGAAAGGGCGCTGTCCGATTTGCGGGATGGGTTTTCGCAATGGCGGCTGGCGCTTGCGCTGGCGCGGCTTGACCTGCGTAATCGCTACCGCGGTTCGGTCCTGGGGCCGCTTTGGATGTCGCTTTCCAGCTTGATCATGCTGATCGGCCTTGGGTTGCTTTACGGCGCCTTATTCAAGATCAATTTGGCGAATTACCTACCGCATTTGGCCGTCAGCCTCATTGTTTGGCAATGGATCGCAGGTTTCATCAATGATAGCTGCGCCACACTGACCTCGGCCGAGGGTGTCATTCGGCAAATGCGACTGCCCTACACCCTGCATGCGTTGCGTGTGGCCTTTCGCAATGCCCTTGTGGCGGCCCATTCCCTGCTGCTGATCCCCATCATCTTTCTGATTTTCCGCCAGGTGCCGGGGCCCGAAGCGTTGCTGGCCATCCCTGGCTTGCTGCTGATTTGCATCAATATGGTGGCGGGAGGGCTGCTTCTTGGCATGATTTGTGCCCGCTTCCGCGATATTCCACCCATTGTCGCCAACGCCGTTCAACTCGCCTTCTTTGTATCGCCCATCCTTTGGAAGCCGGAACTTCTGGGGGATGCCATGGTGTGGATGGCCTTCAACCCCTTCTATGCGCTGCTGGAGACGGTGCGCGGCCCCTTGCTGGAAGGGGGAGGACCGCTTTTGGCCTGGCTGGCGGCGATTTTCTACACGGGCGTCCATGTGGTCTTGGCCGGCTTTTTGTTCGCGCGCTTCCGTTCTCGCATTGCATTCTGGGTCTGACGCCATGGCACGCATTTGCGCCGAGGGGCTGCGCATTGAATTCCCCCTATATCACTTTGGCGCCCGCAGCATGAAAAAGCGCCTGCTGGGTGCGGCCAGCCGCCGGGTGAAAGCCGATGCCCAGAACCGCGTGGTGATTTCCGCCCTGTCTGACCTGAGCTTCACCATCGAAAGCGGGGAAAGGGTGGCGCTGGTGGGCCATAATGGCGCGGGGAAGTCCACCTTGCTGTGCACCCTGGCCGGCATTGATGAGCCCGTTGGCGGGCGCCTGACCGTTGAAGGCGAAATCGGCAGCCTGATTGACCCCGCTGCCGGCATGGATATTCTTTCAACCGGTCGGGAGAATATCCGCCTCCGCGCCCTGTATCGCGGCTTGAATGCCGAGCAGACCGCCGCGCTTGAAGCCGAAGCGGGCGCGTTTTCCGGCCTGGGTGAGTTTTTGGATGTGCCCATCCATGGCTATTCCGCCGGCATGTCCATCCGCCTGGCCTTTGCGCTGGCGACCGCCGTTCAGCCGCAGATTCTGTTGATGGATGAATGGTTTAGTGCGGGTGACGCAGACTTCATGGCCAAGGCTGAAGTGCGGCTTGAATACCTGATCAAGGCTTCCGAGATCCTGGTGATTGCGACCCATGATATGGATGTGGTGAAGCGTTGGTGTAACCGGGTGATCCGGCTGGAGGCGGGTAGGATTGTGGGGGATGGATAAGAATCCGTCTGAACTCTTTCGTATACCCCAATACCGGCGACTGTTGAACAGTCAACTGGGAGGCTGCTGTCGTGAGCCGTTCTGGTACAGAAGACCTTGACGACGCCAGTCGGCGGTACTAGCGTTCTTTCGAAATGTTCTGCCGGGAATTGCGGTCGTGTCAGTCCCAGATCATGAGTATCATGTGTATGACTATGAGGTGAATCTTAACGGAGATTCCGCTGCAGCTCGTGTCATCAATCTCGTCAAGCCTAACTGTAAGGTTCTGGAAATCGGCGCTGGACCCGGTTCAATCACCCGTCACCTGAGCGGCCTTAAGCAGTGTGACGTTATTGCGCTGGAAGTTGACGAAAGTGCCATTCGCAAGCTCAAGCCGCATGCACGCTGTATCATCGCTGCGGACCTCAACCTCACGAACTGGACGGAGCAGCTGGCTAACGAGGCTCCCTTTGACTACGTTATCGCTGCTGACGTTCTTGAGCATGTTCTGGACCCGCTGGCAGTGCTCAAAGGCATGAAAAGCCTGCTTGGTCCCAATGGCTCCGTTATTCTTTCCCTGCCGCATGTCGGGCATCACGCCATCATCGCCTGCCTGATGGACGAGGACTTCGGTTATCGCGACTCGGGTCTGCTGGACAGGACGCATATTCGATTTTTTGGCCTGAAAAACATTGACAAGCTCTACGCTGATGCAGGTCTCGCCATCGCCGAAGCACAATTCGTCGTGTACCATCCGATCGAGACGGAATTTGCCGAGCAGTGGCAGAAGCTTTCGTCCGAACTCAAACGAGCGCTTTCGGCTAATCCTTATGGTCATGTTTTCCAAGTAGTCAGCCGGGCGATGGTGGTCGCAAATGTCGCGACACCGATCAAGCTCATGGAAATGCCAGTCGAAAATCGTGGTACGCATGCAGCGACGCGGGTGGCCTTGGGCCCGGCGCTCGCTTGGGCACGCAAAAATCTGAGCCCGGAACTACGCGGTAAGTTGCGCAATTTGGCCCGTAGGATCGGTCTCAAAATCTAATTCCATCAGAGAGAGAAAGCGTTGCCAATTTCTCCCCACACGTCGCACGGAACGAACAAGCATGTCCGAGTACTTGCATTCTATCTGACACAGTTTCATCCTGTTCCGGAAAACGACGAATGGTGGGGCAAGGGCTTCACCGAGTGGACTAACGTCACGAAGGCGAAGCCGCTTTTCAACGGTCACTACCAGCCGCATCTGCCAACCGATTTTGGTTTTTACGACCTGCGCGTCCCTGAAACGCGCCATGACCAGATCGAAGTGGCGCGCAAGTATGGTATTGATGGTTTCTGTTATCACTACTACTGGTTCTCGGGGCGACGGCTGCTGAACAAGCCCTTCGACGC
>JADCFR010000508.1 GCA_020249415.1 Roseomonas sp.
AGCCTGGGCAAGGCCAATTTCGGTTGGCTTAATGCCAACCACCATTTCTCCTTCGGGCAGTATCGCGATGCCGGCCGCATGAATTGGGGGCGGCTGCGCGTTTGGAATGATGATGAAATCGCCCCCGGCACGGGGTTTGACCCGCACCCGCATCGGGATATGGAAATCATCACCTATGTCCGGCAGGGTGCGATTACCCATAAGGACAGCATGGGCAATGAAGGCCGCACCGAAGCTGGCGATGTGCAGGTGATGAGTGCCGGGACCGGCGTTGTCCATTCGGAATATAATCTGGAACCAGGTGTCACCACGCTGTTTCAGATTTGGATCATGCCGGATCGCACCGGCCTGCCGCCATCCTGGGGCGCCAAGCAATTCCCCAAGGAAAAGCGCGAGGCGGGTTTTGAGGTTTTGGCCTCAGGCCGCCCGGCAGATGCGGGCTTGGGGGCGCTGCCCATCAATGTGGATGGCGCGGTGATGGCGGCCACACTCGGCAGGGGGCAAAGCCTGACGCAGCCCTTGGCCGCAGGCCGCGCGGCCTATCTGGTGCTGGCGCGTGGCGCGGCGCAGGTCAATGGCGTTGAAGCCCGCGCGCGCGATGGCCTTGCCATTCGGGCGGAGGATGCGATCACCATCACCGCCAGCGAAGATGCGGAATTGGTGATGGTGGAAGTGGCGGATCGCTGAAGCTGCGATTGCGCCATTGCCTTCCACAATAACCAGTAAGGACAAGACCATGGTGCAAGCCAATTTCGCCATGCCACGCCTCGGGCAAGGGACCTGGGGCATGGGGGAAGATCGCACAAAGCGCGCGGCGGAAGCCGATGCGCTGCGGGCGGGCCTTGATCTTGGCATGTCCCTGATCGACACGGCTGAGATGTATGGCGAAGGCGGCGCCGAGGAAGTGGTGGGCGATGCCATCGCCGGACGGCGCGATGGGGTTTTCATCGTCTCCAAGGTTTATCCGCATAATGCGTCGCGCCGCGGCGTGGTGGCCGCCTGTGAGCGCAGCCTGAAGCGCCTCAGGATTGAAACCATTGACGTTTATCTGCTGCATTGGCGCGGTTCCGTGCCACTCGCGGAAACCGTCGCGGGTTTTGAAGCGCTGCGCCAGGCCGGCAAGATCAGGCGCTGGGGTGTTTCCAATCTGGATCAGGATGATCTGGCAGAATTGGGCGCGGCGCTGGCCGATTGCGCAACGGATCAGGTGCTGTACAGCCTGGAACATCGCGGCGCCGAGTTTGATCTGCTGCCCTTTTGCGCCGAACATGCCATGCCGGTGATGGCCTATTCGCCCGTGGGGCAGGGCGGGCGGATGCTGCGCAACCCGGCACTTACGGCAGTGGCAGCGCGGCATGGCAAAAGCCCGGCGCAGATCGCCATTGCCTGGACGCTGCGCCAACCCGGCGTGGTGAGCATTCCGAAGGCAGCGAAGCTTCCTCATGTGCGGGAAAACGCGGCGGCGCAGGAGATCAAGTTGAGCGCCGATGATCTGGCCGAGTTGGACGCTGCCTTTCCGCCGCCAAGGCGCAAACGGCCCTTGGCGATGCTGTGAAATACTTGCAGCCCCGGTGATTCCCCCGAAGGGAAAACTGCACTAGCCTTCACCGATGCAAGGCAGCGATTCCGAATCGTGCTGATCGCCCTCGCCCTCGCTTTGGTGGTGCTGGCGGCGCTTTCGCTTGCGGCTCCCTTGCTGGCACGGGCGGCGCTTGGCGTCAGGGCGGTTTATGCGGGTGCAGCTTGCGTTTCCCTGGTGTTTGCGGGGGGCGGGATTTCCGGCTTGCTGGTAGCGCCCACGGCACTTGCCCTGCCCTTTGGCCCACCTTGGGGCGCGATGCGGCTTGCGCTTGATCCGCTTTCTGCCTGGTTCCTGCTGATCCTCGGGCTCTGTGGCATTGCCGCTTCCGCCTTTGCCTTCGGCCATGTGAAGGGGCCAGAAGCAGCGCGCCGTTTGGCGCCCTATCCGCTGTTTCTTGCCGGCATGGCGCTGGCCTTGCTCGCCGCCGATGGCTTTACGCTGGTGCTCGGCTTTGAACTCATGTCCTTCGCGTCATGGGTCTTGGTGGCGCATGAGCATGAAAACGCGGAAAATCGTCGTGCTGCGCGGCTTTATCTGGGCTTCGCGGCCTTGGGCGGCGCGGCGCTTATACTGTGCTTTGGCTTACTCGCGGCGGGCGTATCCGCAGGGGCGGGTTTCGCGGCACTGCGCGCCGCGCCACCGGATGGGCTGCGTGCCTTGGCGATCTTGCTTTTGGTGGTGATTGGCGCCGGTTCCAAGGCCGGGCTGGTGCCGTTGCATGTCTGGCTGCCCTTGGCGCATCCGGCGGCGCCGAGCCATGTGAGCGCGCTGATGTCAGCCGCCATGACCAAGGTGGCGCTTTATGTACTGGCGCGTGTGGTGTTTGACTTGGCCGGCCCGGCGCAGCCCTTGTTCTGGGGCGCGGTGCTGATGGCGCTGGGGCTTGCCTCCGCCATCATGGGGGCGTTGCGTGCGGCGTTGGAAGAAGACACCAAAACGCTGCTCGCCTGTTCCACCATAGAGAATATCGGGCTGATCACATTGGGGTTTGGTTTGGCGCTCGCGTTTCGCGCGGCGGATTTGGGCGCGCTGGCTGCGGTGGCGGCGGGGGCTGCGCTGCTGCATGCGCTGAACCACGCCATGTTCAAGACGCTGCTGTTTCTGGGCGCGGGTGAGGTGCTTTATGGCGCGGCATCGCGGCGGATGGATCGGCTGGGTGGTTTGATCAATACCATGCCTTGGACAGCCGGCTTGGTCTTGTTGGGCGCTGCTGCCGCTGCGGCGCTGCCGCCGCTTTCGGGCTTTGCTTCAGAATGGTTGCTGTTGCAGGCATTGATCGCCGCCTGGCGCGTCGGTGATTTGGCGGTTCAGATTGGCGCGGCAGCGGCCACTGCCTTGGCGGCTTTGGCAGTCGCATTATCTGCCGCGGCGATGCTGCGCTTTTACGGCATGGTATTTTTGGGCCGGCCGCGCAGCCCACGCGCCGCAGGTGCGACCGAGCTTTCCGGCGTCGCGCGCGCAGCGCTGATGCTGCCCGCGGCGCTGACCGTGGTCTTCGGCCTGACGCCTGGGTTTTTGTTGGAACTCGCCGCGCCGGCGCTGCGCTTGCTGACTGGCGCGGGCGCGGGGCTTTCCGCGCTTGGCGGCGTGACGGTGACGGTTGCGGAAGGTGGTGCCGGTTATGCGCCGCTGATTGTCTTTGTCCTGTTGCTACTTCTGGGCGGCAGCTTTGTGTGGTTCGCGCGGCGGCAGGCGCCAGGCATTGTGCGCGGCCCCGCCTGGGATTGCGGCTTCATTGCCCCACCGCATCATCTGCCTTTTGGTGATCCCGCGACGCAAGTCTCGGCGGCCGGCATGGCGCAGCCCTTGCGCCGCATGCTGGGCAAGACGCTGTTGGCAGCGCGTGAGAAAGTTGCAATGCCGCCGCCGGGCGATACCGCGCCCGCGCGTTTGCAGGCGGGGTTTCATGATCCCGTGCTGGCGCTGATTTCCGGGCCATTGCCACGCGCACGAGACAGGCTGGCGGCGCTGGCGGAACGCTTGCGTGATTTCTCGCTCCGGCAATGTCTCGGGCTTGGCTTTGCGGTGCTGCTCGCGCTGATGGCGCTCCTGATTTGGCTTGACCGAACATGAGTGTCCTCATCGGCCTCGTCACGCAGCTTTTGCATCTGGCGCTGATCCTGGCACTGGCACCGGTGCTGACGGGATGCGTCCGTTGGCTGAAGGCGCGGCTGATGGGCAGGCGCGGGCCGCATCCCATGCAGCCCTGGCGCGATCTGCTGAAGCTTTTGAAGAAGCGCCCGGTACTGGCAGAAAACGCCTCCATCATTTCGCGCGCCGCACCCTACGTCGCCGTCGGCGCTGCGCTGTTGGCGGCAGCGCTGGTGCCAAGTTTCGCACGCGGCATGCTGCTCGCCCCCTTCGCGGATTTGCTGCTGATTGCA
>JADCFR010000509.1 GCA_020249415.1 Roseomonas sp.
GAAAATCCAAGGGAGAGGGATAACATCCGCTTGGCCGCCGCAGCTTGGCGCGACGAATAGGTTCAAGGCGCCGCAAGATTGATCGCAAAAAACGGCAGCAGCGCCTGCATGATCAGCCCCGCCAGTACCGGCAGGAAAAAGGACGATGCCAGGCGCAGCGCCACAAAGCGCCAGCCCAGTACCGGGTATTCCCAGGTCAGAATGCGGTGCAGCGCATAGACGGACCACGCGGTCAGCAGCGCGGTCATTTGCGCGACCCCCGCGCCGGCCTTGCTGAAAGTGATCACCAGCGGAAAGGTCACGAAAGGCCCGCCCGGCATGATGCCACCCGCCAAGGCCGCAATCATGATGCCGTTCAGGCCGGAATCATCGCCAAGCCAAGCGGTCGCGATATCGGCCGGCACAAGCTCCGACAAGAACGCTGCCATGGGCAGCGCCACGCAGAACATGGGCAGGATGCGCCAAAAGCCGCGATTGGTCTCGGCCACCGCGCGCCGTGCCTGGGGCATGCCGCGCCGCATGCAAACCGCCAGCACCGCCAGCGCAATGACCCAAAGGATGATTTGCGGCCCGCTCATTTCGGCGGCTCCCACGCAATCGGCACGCGCCGCGCGATCCAGCCCGCGAGTATCGGCATGGGGAAGGTGATCAGCGTGCGCAGCAGCGCGAAATCAAGGCCAAGCAGCGGCGCCTCATAGACAAGTAATTTCTGAAAGCCATTCAGCGACCAGGCCAGGATAAACGCGACCAACGCGCCCCGATCTGCCCCCGCACCCGCCAGCACCAGCACCAGCGGAAAGGCCGCCATGGGGCCTCCGGGCGAGAGCGTGCCGACCAGGGTTGCGATAAACAGCCCGAAAAGCCCGCTTTCCGCCCCCATCCAGCGCGCCAGCGCATCCGGGGAAAGCAATTGCCGAAGCGCGGACGCCAGGAGCAAACCCGCCACCAGGGATGGCACAATGAACAGGAACAATTCCCAGGCATGCCAAAGCGCGGCCATGAAGGCCTCCGCGCCCCGCAGGTGCCAGGTCGCAAACCCGGCGGAGACGGCAATCAGGGAAATGACCACGAGGGAGGCGTGGCGGCGGAGCGCATGCAACACGCGAGCAACCTGCAAGACAGGAGCAAGGCGCGCAAGAGAGGGCGGGGGAAGGGCAGCCCTTCCCCCGAACTCACCGGGTTGGCACGGCAAAATGGGGATCCGACCGCGCCAAATAGGAACATATCAAGAACTATCACCGGGCACGCCCTTTTGCAAGCCCTTATCGCCATCGGCCCATCCGGCGCTATAAGCGGCGCAACATGAATGATACCTCCACCCGCGGGCTGACGCTTCGGCTTTGGCGCGATTATGTCCGTCAGCATGGCAGGGGCATCCTGCTGGCGCTGCTCTGCACGCTTGGCGTCTCCGGTGCCACCGCGCTTTACCCCATTGTCATCCAGCAGGCCTTTGACCTGTTCACGGCAGGCGATCAGCGCGTGCTTTGGCTGATCCCGGGCGTCATCATTCTGGTGACGTCGCTGAAGGCCATTGCGCAATTCGGCCAGGCCGTTGCCATTCAATCCGTCGTGCTGCGCGTGGTGGAAAACCTGCAACGCGATTTGTTCAAGGCGCTCACCAGGGCTGATCTTGCCGATGTGGCGCGGGATGCGCCGGCGCGCCATGCCGCACGCTTCACCACCGATGCCGGGCTGATCCGCGAAGCGCTGCAGAAATCCATCAATTCCATCGCCGATGTGTTGACGCTGATTGGCCTGATCGGGTCCATGCTCTGGCTTGATTGGCAAATGTCCCTGATCGCCGCACTGCTTTACCCTATCGCCGTGGTGCCGATCCTGAAGCTTGGCAAACGCATTCGCCGTGCCTCCGGCGGCATGCAGGACCGTGTGGGTGATGCCGCAACCAGGCTCACGGAAAGTTTTGGCGCGGCCCGCGTGGTACGCAGCTATCGGCTGGAAGCGGCCGAGGAAGCGCGCGCCAATACGCTGTTCACCCGTCTGCGGGAGAGTGTTTTCGCCATCCAACGCACGCGCGCTTCGCTTGATCCCATGCTGGAAGTGCTGGGCGGCTTCGCGGTGGCGGCGGTGCTTTTCGCGGTTGGCTATCGGGTTGCGAGCGGGCAGGGCACCATTGGCGAATTCACCGGCTTTGTCGCCGCGGTGCTGATTGCCGCGCGGCCGGTACGCGCGCTCGGGTCCTTGAATGCGGCCTTGCAGGAAGGCTTGGCCGGCCTCGCGCGGGTTTTCGGCGTGGTTGACACGCCGCGCCGGATCACGAGCCCCGCAAGCCCCGTGGCGTTGCCGGCAGGCGGTGGGCGCATTGCCTTTGATGCGGTGGGCTTTCGCTATGAAGGCGTACCGGATGCAGCACTTACGGGCCTCAGTTTCACCGCCGAACCGGGCCAGACCGTGGCGCTTGTCGGCCCCTCCGGCGCCGGGAAATCCACCGCCCTTGCCCTGGTGCCGCGGCTTTATGATGTGACAGAAGGGCGCGTGCTGCTGGATGGCGTGGACATCCGCGCCATCAGCCTTGAAGCCTTGCGCGATTCGCTTGCCTATGTCGGGCAGGATGCGGTGATTTTCGAAGACACGGCCTTCGCCAATATCGCCTGTGGCCGACCGGGGGCGACCGCAGCGCAGGTTGAGGCCGCCGCCCGCGCTGCCGCCGCGCATGATTTCATCAGCGCCTTGCCCGCGGGTTATCAGACAGAACTCGGCCCCGGCGGTAATCGGCTATCGGGTGGGCAGCGCCAGCGCCTGGCGCTTGCGCGCGCGCTGCTGCGTGATCCGCGCGTGCTGCTGCTGGATGAAGCGACCAGCGCGCTTGATGCCGAAAACGAAGCCCTGGTGCAGGAAGCGCTGGCGCGGCTGCGTCAAGGCCGCACCACGCTGGTGATTGCGCATCGCCTGGCAACCGTGCGCGATGCGGATTGCATTGTGGTGATGGATGGCGGGCGCGCGGTGGAACAGGGCAATCATCAGGCGCTGATGGAAGCCGATGGGCTTTATGCGCGGCTGGTGCGTACCCAGGCTTTCGCTGGGTAGCGCGCCTTCACGCGTCCAAGGCTTCGGCAGCGATACGCCCGGCATTTTCCTGAATGAAGCGGAAGCGCAATTCCGGGCGGCGGCCCATCAACTCTTCCACCCTTTCACTGGTAAAAGACCGATCTTCCGGTGCGAGCATGACGCGAAGCAGCGTGCGCTTCTTCGGGTCCATGGTGGTTTCCTTGAGTGCGGCGGGCGGCATTTCACCCAGCCCCTTGAAGCGGCTGACTTCCACCTTCTGGTTGGATTTGAAACGCGCCTTCAACACGCGTTCGCGATCCGC
>JADCFR010000051.1 GCA_020249415.1 Roseomonas sp.
ACCGCGTGGCGCGCCTTGAGCCGCCGCGCCTGCGCTGCCAAGCCCTGCCAATCCCGCCCGGCCACCAGGGCCACGACATCAAAGATATCCTCGGCGGCCGCTTCCAACAGTGAAACCGTGCTTTTGCCGACCGAGCCCGTGCTGCCCAGCACCGTGACGCGGCGCGGTCCCGGCCGCTGGTTCAATGCCATAGCGGCATGCCCCGCCCTGCCAGCAAGGCAAGCGCAGTCGCCATCGGGGCCGCTGCCATCACGCCATCCAGCCGATCCAGCATGCCGCCATGGCCGGGGATAAGCGATGAGCTATCCTTCACCCCGAAGCGGCGCTTGATGGCGCTTTCCAGAAGATCACCTGCCTGAGACATCACCCCCAGCATGGCCGCGATTGCCGCCGCGCGTGAAGCCCCCCCGGGGGCGAGCAGCGCCGCCGCCCCTGCGCCGATGAGCGTGGCAGCCAGCAAGCCCCCCGCCGCCCCCGACCAGGTCTTCCCCGGGGAAATGGTTGGCGCCAGCTTCGGCCCGCCCAAGGCGCGGCCTGCTACATAGGCCCCGGTATCAGATGCCCAAACGATCAGCACCATGAAAAGCGTATTGAGCAGCCCGGCATGATCCTCGCCGCGCAGCAGCACGAGCGAAAATCCCGCGAGGCCAATGTAGAAAAGCCCCGCCGCCGGCCAGATATCGCCGTTTCGTTGCAGCAGGAAAAGCAGCAGCGTTCCCGCCGCCAATACCCCAATGGCCGCCAGCGGCGGCCCGAAGGCAGCCAGCAGCATGACCACGAGGCTGATGGCAGGCATCAGCAGCCCGGGCCAACGCCAGATGGAAATCTTGCAAAACCGCGCCCATTCCCAGGAGAGCAGCACAACGGCAATGCCGACCAGCACATCCCAGACCACGCCCCCGGACCAAATGCCGAATACCGCAATTGGGATCAGCACCGCCGCCGATGCGCCCCTCGGGCCCAGATCGCGCCAGGGGCGTGGCGCGGCGGCGCCTTCCGGCTTGGATGTTGTGGTTTCTGTCACGTCAGGCGCGCAGCCCGTAGCGGCGTTCGCGCCGATGAAATTCCGCCACCGCCGCGCGCAAATCCTCAGCCGTGAAATCGGGCCAGAGCGCATCCAGAAAGACAAACTCCGCATAGGCCGCCTGCCAAAGCAGGAAATTCGACAGCCGCTGTTCGCCCGAGGTGCGGATGATCAAATCCGGGTCGGGCATGCCTGCCGTTTGCAGAAAACTGCCAAATTGCGCCTCGGTCAGGCTTTCGGGATCGAGTGTGCCCGCTTGGGCCGTCCGCGCCACGGCCTTGGTCGCCGCCAGAATCTCATCCCGCGCGCCATAGGAAAGCGCCATGACCAGATTGAGCCTTGCGCCGCCCGCCGTCGCTTTCTCGGCATCCGCCACCATGGCCGAAAGATCAGCGCCAAAGCGGCTGTGATCGCCAATCACATGCAGCTTCACGCCATCCTGCACCAACCCTGCCACTTCATTGCGCAGATACAGCCGAAGCAAGCCAGATAGGGCCGAGACTTCCTCCATCGGCCGGCGCCAATTCTCACTGGAAAAGGCGAAAAGCGTGATCCAGCCAATGCCGGCCTCAGCCGCCGCCTGCACCGCGCGCCGCGCCGCTTCCGCCCCGGCGCGATGACCCAGCGCGATGGGCACGCCGCGCCCCTCCGCCCAGCGGCGATTGCCATCCATGATGATCGCAACATGCGCGGGCGGGGCCTGAGGCGCGCCCGTGGCGGGACGGGGATCGCTCGCCGCGCTCATGCGCTGCATGCCTCCGCGCGATTTGGCCCCATCCGGTTGCGCAAGCGCTCTCTCCGTCCCTGTTCCGGCAAGCGGCCTTCAGACCGTCCGGATATCCTTATCCTTGTCCACCAAGGCCGCGTCTATCTGCTTGACGAATTGGTCGGTCAGTTTCTGCACCTCTTCCTCGGCGCGCTTCACGTCATCTTCGCCGAGTTCGGATTTCTTGCCCGCTGCCTTGATCTGTTCCATGCCATCGCGCCTGACCCCACGCACGGCAACGCGCGCCTGTTCGGCATAGCGGGCGGCAGCCTTGGCCAATTCATTGCGCCGTTCGGTGGTGAGTGGCGGCAGCGGCACGCGGATGACCTGGCCTTCCGCCTGCGGATTGAGCCCCAGATTGGCTTCCCGAATGGCGCTTTCGACGGCCTTGGTCAGCGCCTTGTCCCAGACCTGCACGGCGAGCAAGCCCGGCCCCGCCACCGAGATATTGGCCACCTGATTGAGCGGCGAGACGCTGCCATAAGCATCCACCCGCACCGGTTCGAGCAAGGCTGGGCTGGCGCGGCCTGTGCGCAGGCCAGAGAATTCCTTCTTCAGGGTTTCCATCGCGCCTTCCATGCGGCGCGTCAGATCCTGTTTCAGGGCTTTTACGTCCGTCGGCATGATGCCCTTCCCCCTGGGTTATGGCGCCTGTTCCACCACGGTGGTGAATTTGCCTTCGCCCTTCATGACGGCGGTGAAGGCGCCTGGTTCATGGATATTGAAGACAATGATGGGCAGCTTGTTTTCGCGCGCAAGGCTGATGGCCGCCGCATCCATCACGGCCAGATCACGCGCCAGCATATCAAGATAGGTCAGCGTGGTGTAGCGTTCCGCATTGGGCTTCTTGCGCGGATCGGCGGAATAGACGCCATCCACCTGCGTGCCCTTGAACAGCGCATCGCAGGACATCTCGGCCGCGCGCAAGGCTGCCGCGGTATCGGTGGTGAAAAACGGATTGCCCGTGCCGGCGGCGAAAATCACCACGCGGCCCTTTTCCATATGCCGCTCAGCACGGCGGCGAATGAAGGGTTCACAAAGGCTCGCCATCGGGATCGCGCTTTGCACGCGCGTCTGCACGCCGATTTTCTCAAGCGCATTCTGCATGGCGAGCGCATTCATCACAGTCGCCAGCATGCCGATGCTATCCGCCTGGGCGCGGTCCATCCCCGAAGCCGCGCCGGAAATACCGCGAAAGATATTGCCGCCCCCGATCACCAGGCAGACCTGCACACCAAGGTCCACGACACCCCGCACATCTTCGGCGATGCGCCGGCAGGTGGCGTTATCCAGGCCGTAATCCCGATCCCCCATCAGGGCCTCACCAGAGACCTTGAGCATGACGCGCTTATAGGCCGGGTTCTGGCTCATGGGGGCTTTGTCTCGACTCGGGTTCAGGTTGCGGGCGCCACCATAAAGACATGCCCGCAAGGGCGGCAATAAGGCAGAGGGGGGCGCCGAGGCTCCCCCTCTTAATCAGTTCAAGCCTTGCCGGCGGCAGCGGCCACTTCGGCGGCGAAATCGCCCTGCTGCTTTTCAATGCCTTCGCCAAGGTGGAAGCGGGCAAAGCCGGAGAGTTTCACGCCCGCCTTCTTGACCACTTCCTTCACGCGGCTTTCGCCATCATGCACCCAAACCTGTTCCAGCAGCACCACTTCCTCGTAGTATTTGCGGATACGGCCTTCGACCATTTTTTCGATGATCGCCTCGGGCTTGCCGGAAGCGCGCGCCTGTTCGGCCAGCACATCGCGTTCGCGTGCAAGCGCGGAGGGCTCAACGGCCGAGACATCCACCGCTTCGGGGCGGGCTGCGGCGACATGCATGCCGATCTGCCGACCGAGCGTTTCCATGACTGCCTGTTCGGAAGCGCCTTCAAGGGACACCAGCACGCCAATCTTGCCAAGGCCGGGCTTCACGGCGGAGTGCATATAGGTCGCGACGGTGCCTTCCGCGACCTGGAAGCGCTTGGCGCGACGGATGGACATATTCTCCCCAATCGTCGCGATCAGGCTGGTGAGCTGATCCGCCACCGTCTTGCGCTGGGTGGTTTCTTCAACCAGGTCCACGGCGCCCGGCCAGGTGGCATTCTTCAGCGCTTCGATATCGTCGCCCACCGTCAGCACCAATTCGGCGACCGTTTCCACGAAATGCTGGAAGGTTTCATTGCGCGCGACGAAATCCGTCTCGGCATTGACTTCCACCATGGCGGCGACACCAGGGGCCGAGGCAACGCCCACCAAGCCCTCCGCCGCGACGCGGCCGGATTTCTTGGCCGCCGCCGAAAGGCCCTTCTTACGCAGCCAATCAATGGCGGCTTCCATATCGCCACCATTTTCGACCAGCGCCTTTTTGCAATCCATCATGCCCGCGCCGGTGCGTTCACGCAGGTCGCGCACCATACCCGCTGTAATTTCAGCCATTGTTCATCCCCATGTGTTGGATGAGTGAAGGAAAAGGAGCCACCCAAAGGCGACCCCGATAGGATCAGGCCTGGGCCGGCGCTTCAGCGCCTTCAACCGGCGCCATGGCTTCTGCCGCGACTTCCGGCAGGGCTTCTTCCGGCAATTCCTCAACCGCGCCAAGGTCAACGCCAGAGGCCTGCATTTCCGCCGAAATGCCATCCAGCACCGCGCCCGCGATCATGTCGCAATAGAGCGTGATGGCGCGGATCGCGTCATCATTGCCGGGGATCGGGAAGGTCACGCCGGCGGGATCGGCATTGGAATCCACCACCGCAATCACCGGAATGCCAAGCTTATTGGCTTCTTCGATCGCGAGCTTTTCCTTGATGGTATCAATCACGAAGATGATATCGGGCAGGCCGCCCATTTCCTTGATGCCACCAAGCGCGCGGTCGAGCTTTTCCTTCTCGCGCGAGAGCATCAGCACTTCCTTCTTGGTCAGACCCGCCGTATCGCCCGACAGGCGCTCATCCATCTGGCGCAGGCGCTTGATGGAACCGGTGATGGTCTTCCAATTGGTGAGCATGCCGCCAAGCCAGCGATGGTTCACATAATACTGGCCGCAGCGCGTCGCGGCTTCCGCCACGTAATCGGCCGCCGCCTTCTTGGTGCCAACGAACAGCACGCGGCCACCGCCAGCGACAGTGTCGCGCACGGCGCGCAAAGCACGGTCCATCATCGGCACGGTTTGCTGCAAATCCAGGATATGCACCTGGTTGCGCACGCCGAAGATGTAGGGCGCCATGCGGGGATTCCAGCGGCGCGTATGGTGGCCAAAATGCACCCCGGCTTCGAGCAGGGCACGCAGAGAAACGACGGGCATCGCCATGAGCGATCTCCTTCCATGTTGGTCCGGTTGAGCCTCCGCGGCGCCTTCCCCGGTGAAGGGGACCGGACCCTGCCTGATCAGGAAGGGTGCGCCGCGTGCGGATTACCCCCGGGCACGGCCTGGGAGCGGCGTCTATCTGGCGGAAATAGCGCTTCAGGGCAAGGGGGGCGGCGCTATTCGCAGGGCAATCGCTTGAGATTGGTCGGGATTCCTGATTGGGGCGTAATGTGATTCATGGGTTACCTCGATTTGATGAGGTTTCTCCATGTCTTCTGTGTCACTCCTGGATCATTTTTCTGCGCTTGAGGACCCTCGCCAGTCCTGGAAGGTGGTCTACCCGCTTCCGGAGATCATGCTGCTTGTTCTCTGTGCGACCATCAGCGGGATG
>JADCFR010000510.1 GCA_020249415.1 Roseomonas sp.
CTGGCGGGCGTTTGGCCGGGTCGCGCCAATCAAGTGGGCTTGCCGCAATGCGCCGCGCACTGCCATCGGCCAGATCGAACACTGGCAGGCCCTCCGGTTCGGCTTCCACCCAAGCATCTCGCGCACCGATATCGGCCAGGAAACGCAGCGCGGCGCGATTGGCGCCCATCAGCGCATGGGTGCCGTTATCCGTGCCATCAGGCAAAGCGCGGCAGCGCCCGCCCGCCACAGGTGTTGCTTCATGCAGCATCACCGCGCGGCCACGCTCCGCGAGCCGTAGCGCCGCCACCAAACCAGCGACTCCGGCGCCAATGACATGGCATGTGGCGGTGCTGTTCACGCGCGGCTGGTGCTGGCTTGCGGCATGGGCATGATCCCCATGGCATAAGCTGCCATTTGCAGTTTCTCGCCGCGCGTCAGGCGCGGGCGTGGCCGAGGCAAGCCAAAACCGCGCGCCATGAGCCGTTCAAACAGCCGCTGATAGCCCCACATCATAATGCGCGCCGGCAAAAGGGCGCGTTGATCCAAATGGCGCAGCTCTGCCGCCGCTCGCGCGAAGCCGGCTTCGGCTTGCTGTGCCAAATGCGCCGCAGCACGCGCGAAGCCTGGGCTTGCGATCAGCGTCGCGGCGGGTGCGTCGGCCACACCTTGAGCCGCCAGCAAATCAAGCGGCAGATAGACGCGGTCGCGCAGCGCATCCTCATCCAGGTCGCGCAGGATATTCACCAATTGTAGTGTGCGCCCAAGCGCCAGGCCGAAATCCGCCGCTTCCGGCGCGCCGAAAATCCGCACCGCCATGGCGCCAACACTGCCGGCGACGCGACGACAATACAGGTTCAGCGCTTCGCTATCGGCGATGCGGAGCCTTGGCGTGGCATCGGTTTCCATCCCCGCAATCATCGCTTCACATTCTTCGATAGGCAGTGCGAAATTTTCGCGCGCCAGCGCCAATTCGCGGGACAAAGCACAATCCGGCGCGCGGAGCTTGCCGCGCCAATCCGAAAGGAAGCGGCGCTTTTCCGCTTCCGGCATGGCGCCATCAGCAATGTCATCCACCGCGCGGCAAAAGGCATAAACCGCCCAAAGTGCCCGGCGCCTTTCGCCTTTCAGTGCCGACATGCCGCGCGCGAAGGAAGACCCCGCGCGCCCAACCCGCGCACTGACCAGTGCCGCATCGCTTGGGCCTGTGCCGAGTGCCGCGCGAAAGCCATGCAAAAAATCCAGTCGCGATAGCGCAACCCGGCCCAATACAGGATCCGCCGCGCGCAGCCGCGCCAATAGTCGCCGCCCGAGAGCAATAGTCACAGCACTTTCGCGCGCCAGACGCTTGGCCGCGATCAGCCCTGGCAGCGCAGCAGCGGCATCCAGCCTTTCTTCCACCTGATCAAGCGCAGCATCCAGCACGGCGCGCCGTGCTTCACTATTGGCGGGCTCGAAGAAGCGCGCCTCACCGCCGGCCAAATCCATCCAGGGCTCGGGCAGATAGACGCGCCCGATATCACGCCGATCCGGCACCAGGTCTTGCAGGTGATTGATGATTTGCAAGGCGGTGCAGAGCGCATCGGCGGCTGCGATGGCCTCAGGCTTTGTCTCATGATGCAGGCGGAGCAACATGCGCCCGACCGGATTGGCTGACCGCGCGCAGTAATCTTCCAGCGCTGCCCAATCTGCGTAACGCGCTTGCACCGCATCCTGCCGAAAGGCCGAGAGCATGAGGCGCGCCTCATCCGTGCCGCTGCTTGCCTGATGCAATGCTGTTGCTGCTGGTTCCGCCGTTGCGGGATCATCAAGTGCGGCTTCAAGTGCGGCCAGGCGGCGTAGCTTTTCCGGCGGGTCTAGTGCCGGGTCATCGGCAATGTCATCGGCGGCGCGCACAAAGCGATAAAACCCCAGCACCTTCGGGCGGATTTCCGGCGCCAGCAGCCGGGACGCGACAGGGAAATTCTCAGACCCCGAATCGCGTGTTGGCGCGCGGGAGGCAGCGCTTTCAGCGATCATGCCGTGCCGCTGGCGGAATAGGCACGGCCCTTCCAGCCGGCAGGGCGCCCGATCAGCACCCGCACCAGCGCGGTCCATTGAATGGCGAGCCCAACCAATACCGCAAAGGGATGCAGCGGCACGGTCCACCAGGCTTCACGCGTTTTGAAGGTAATGGCGGCGCGCAAGGCAAAGACCAGCAGAATGGCGAGCGCCGCCTGCCACTCCGGCAACAGAAAGAACGGCCAGATATGCGCGCCCGCCAGAAGCGTCGTCCAGATCGGCAGGCCAATCGGTGTCGCCATGCCTTCATGCGCATTCTTGATGAAGCCATTCCAGCTTGCGCGCAGCCCATCATACATGCGGCATTCGGCAAGCTGCACGCCTTCCACCATCTCTGTGCGGAAACCGGCACCGCGCAGCTTTCGCGCCAGCTGCAACCCATCATGAAGCGAGCCGCGGATTGCCCCATGCCCGCCAAGGGTTTCGTAAGCGCCACGCTCAAAAAGGATCAATTGCCCGCAGGCCGCGCCAAGCTCGGCACGTTCCGTCTCTGCCCGCCCACCGCCAGGCAGATAGCCGATCAGCAGCAGATTGATCATGGGCACGGTCAGCGCCTCACCCAAACTGCCAATGATCTGGCGTGGCACGCCAGTCACCATCGCAAGCTTTTGCCGCGCAGCATGGCCAGCCATGCGCGCCGCGGCATCGCGCGCAAGGCGCACATCGGCATCAATGAACAGGAAATGCGTCCCCCGCGCTGCCTCTGCCAGCCGCGCGCAGGCATGTACCTTGCCGGTCCAGCCTTGCGGCAGTGGCGGACAGGCCAGCAACCGCACCCGCGCATCACGCGCGGCATAGGCGCTGACAATCGCTGCCGTGCGATCGCTTGACGCATCATCCATCACCAGCACTTCAATCGCGACACCTTGTTGCGCAAGTGCGGCATCAAGGCAGACGCTGATATGCGCTTCCTCATTACGCGCCGGGATCAGAATGGATACCAGCGCATCCTTGGGCGCCGGCCCCGCGGCCTTCGCCATGCGGCGGAGGTTATCCAGCGCGAAACCAATTGGCATCAGCGCCAAGGCGAGCGCGATCCAGGGCAGGAAATCTGTCATGGCGCTGTCTCCGCGCGTTGTTCATGTCGGGGGTCAAAGCGTTCACCGCGCAGCAGCGCCTTGGCGCGGCGCCAGCTTTGATAAATGCCGCCCATGCCCTCCCGCCCCTGCACCAGGGTTTGAAACGCTGCCGGATCGCGCGCGATGGCATCGGCGCTGAGCTTTTCCATCACGCCCGCCAAGGCATCAGACAGCAGCGCCGTGCGCGCTTCACGCGGCGCGGCCAGCAGGTTGGCGGCCGGGATCGGCGCACCGAAAGCGGCGAGCATTTCCGCCTTGCGCTCACTCCAGAAGGGGTAATCAAGCGCCAAGGGAACAAACACCGCCTCAGGCGCCATTTCCGGCAGGCGGATCATGCCAGGCGCAATCGGCACCGGCCTTTCGCGCGGGTCACTGAAGCGCCCTGGCGCATTGATCCACAGGATATGCGCGGGATCAGCCAGCACCTTTTCCACCACGCGCAAAAACGCCACCGATCCGCGCGCCGAACCGGTTTCGATCCCGAAAACACCAAGCCGCTTCATGAAGCGATATTTTTCCAGCGCCGCGGCATCCATCGGCGTGAACAAGGGGCGTTCTGGCAAAAGCCGGCGATAGAGCAGCATGAAAGCCACGCCATCCCACCAGGAGGGATGATTGGCGAAGATCACGGCGGGTTTGCCTTCCGGCAAATCAGGCAGGCCCCAGTGCGCCACGCGCAAGGCGCGCATGTGCTTGGCAAAGAAACGCGTGAACATGAAATCAAAAAATTCCAGATGGCGCAGCGAACGCAGCGCCACCGGATCAGGCAATTTTTGTCCCGGCGTCTTCGTCATTCCGCGGCGGCAGGCAATTCAGCCTCTCGACGCCCGGCCAATTCCGCTTCGGGCGACATGCCGCGCCCGCCAAGATCGCGATCCAGCGCATCGGCAGCAATCCAGCCAGACATCATCACCATCGGCATGCCGGGGCCAGGATGTGCTGCGCCACCCGCCAAATAGAGCCCCTTGATCGCCTTGCTGCGATTGCTCGGCTTGAAGGCGCCGGTGAAGGAACCATGGGATGCCAGACCGTAAATCGCACCATTCAAAACCTTGTAGCGGTTATGGATATCCACCGGCGTCAATTGGCTTTCGCAAACAATCCGGCTCTCAAGGTCTTCCATCCCCGCCGTCCGCTTCAGCTTATCCAGGATTTTCTGACGATAGGCCGGGAACATCTTCGACCAATCATGATGCGGGCGAAGATAGGGCGTGTGCACCAGCACATAAAGCGCTTCGCCACCTTCAGGTGCCACGGAAGGATCAGTCCCCGATGGCGCGGCCAAATAGGCTGTCGGGTCCGGCGCCGGTTCACCCTTGCGGTAGATGGCATCGAATTCTTCTTCCGCATCGCGGGAGAAGACGAAATCATGATGCGCCAAATGTTCGTAGCGGCGATTGAGCCCGAGATAGAGCACCACACCGGAACAGGCGGGCTCATCCTTCTTGGCATAGCGCTGCGACGCATTGCCCTTCACCAATTCCGTATAGGTGCGGATGGCATCCATGTTGGAAATCAGCGCATCGCAGGCAATGCGTTCGCCATTCGCGGTCACGCTGCGCACCGCGCCGCCGACGATCTCAATATCCGTCACTTCGGCATTGGTGCGTAGATCAGCGCCGAGTGAGGCCGCGAGGTTCGCAAGCCCTTCGGCCGTGGCGCGCGTGCCGCCCACTGGATACCAAACGCCCTCGGACGCCTGCATATCGCCGATGCTGCACAGCACGGCGGGCGCCAGATAGGGGCTGGATCCGACATATTGCGTGAAGTGATCAAGCATCTGCGCCAATTGCTCATTCGGCACATGGCCGCGAATGACCTTCGCCACCGTCTGGCCCATGCGCAAAGCCATGACATCGCGCAGCACATCGGGCTTGAAATTATCGCCAAGGTTCAGCGTATCGCCAATGCCCTCCACCGGCTTCCAGAAGAAGAATTTCTCGGAAACCTTGTGCAAATGGCGGGCGACGCGCTGGAAGCGCTCATACCCCGCGCCATTCACACCGCCAGGCGCGAAATCATCCATCAGCCGCGCCATATCCTGCACGTTTTCGATCAGATCAATCTGCTTGCTGCCATCAAAAAAGCAGCGCCATTGCGGATCAAGCCGGATCAGCGGCATTTCCTGCTGCTGATTGCGGCCTGCTTCCGCGAAAATGCGGCGCAGTACACGCGGCACGGTAAGGATGGTGGGGCCCATATCGAAGCGGAAATTCCCACGACCATCCGGTGATGGCAGGTTGAGCACCGCTGCCTTGCCGCCAAGCCAGGAGTTACGCTCAAGAACCGTGACTTGATGCCCACGCGCCTGCGCGGTGGCGGCCGCTGCAAGCCCGCCCAAACCGCTGCCGATGACAACTACCTTGGCACCCATCGCGCCCTCTCCTTCTCAGTCGCCAGAAACGGACTCGTTGGCCCGCATATGGCGCGGGCTACGCTCACTCCGCGCCAAGCCCAGATCCTGCAACAATAAATCGGTGCTGATGCGCGCACCTTCATAAATCACCGGCAAGCCACTGCCCGGATGCGTGCCGCCACCCACCAGATAAACGCCCTTCGACTTACCGAACCGATTGCGCGGGCGGAAATGCATCATCTGCCGCACATTATGCGCCAGGTTGAAGGTGGCCCCATAGCCCACCGCATATTCATCCTGCCAACCTTGCGGCGAGAGGATTTTCTCATACCGGATGCGGCTTTCGATATCATGCAGACCAAGCGCCTTCAGCCGATCCAGCGCCAGCCGCCGATACCGCGGCGCCTCTGCCGCCCAATCAGCGCCGCCCAACAAATTCGGCACCGGCACCAGCATGTAAAGCGTGGAATGCCCAGGCGGGGCGAGTGACGGATCAGTGCCAGACGCTGCCTGCACATAAAGCGATGGATTTTGCGGAATAATGCCGGCTTCGATTTGCGCCAGATTATTCTCATAATCCTCGGCCAGCAACACCGAGTGATGCGCCAGATCAAGCTTTCCTTCAATGCCAAGATAAAGCATGAAGGTGGAACAGGAATACCGCGCCTCGGCGATTTTCTTGTCGGGCCATTGCGGGCGCTGTTCTTCTTCCATCAGCCCCGGAATGGCATGGGCGAAATCGGCATTCACCACCACGGCATCGGCGGCATGCAGCCGCCCGCCCGCTTCAACACCCACGGCGCGCCGGCCTTCAAAGACAATGCGATCCACCTTAGTGTTCAGGCGAATATCCACGCCGACGCTCTCAGCGACGCGCGCCATGGCTTCCGAGACCACGCCGCAACCGCCGCGCGGATGAAACACACCATGTTCATATTCCAGGAAAGACAGGATGGAGAACATGCTCGGGCAGCGGAAGGGACTCATGCCCAGGTATTTGGACTGGAAGGAAAACGCCAAGCGCGTGCGCGGATCGGAGAAGTGTCTTTGCAATTCCTGATCCAGCGAAAGCCAGGGCCGCAAATGCTTAAGCCCATTCATCACTTCCGGCGCCAGATAGGTCATCACGCCATGAAAGGGCCGTTGCAGCACTGGGCGGAAGGCTTCCAGCTTGACGCGGTTTTCCGCCATGAAGCTTCGCACGCCAGGCGCATCGGCGGGGTTTATCTTGGCCACCTCCGCTTCCATGCGCGCCAGATCGGGGGTCGCGTCAATCGAAACCGGATTGGCACCTTCGAAGATCAGCCGGTATTGCGGATCAAGGCGGATCAGATCCACCTCATCCTCAAGCCGCGCACCGCAGGCTTCAAAGATTTCCGCCAGGATGCGCGGATACAAAAAGAAGGTCGGCCCGATATCAAAACGATAGCCGCCAGGCGCGGTCACGGTGCGCGTGCGCCCGCCAACCACGCCATCCTTCTCATAGACCGTGACCCGGACGCCGGAGGAAGCGAGCAGCATGGCAGCCGCCAGCCCCCCGGGTCCGGCGCCGATCACGGCGACATGGGGGCGGGTTTGCGAAAGGGAGGAAGGTGATGCGTTCATCCGGCGTTCTGTCTTTACTGCCTAACGATACCAAATGTCCAAAAGCAATTACAAACCAGGCCGGTCAGAGGGGCTTAGCCGGCCTAAGCCGCCATCGCCCCCTCAATTTCCGCAAAGCGCGCCCCAGCACGCGGCAGAAGCCGCCGCAGATAGAAATCCGCCACCGCCCCATAAGCCGCGCCATCCGCCGCAGCCGCCCGCGCGAGAAGAGCACCGCCCAGCACCCAGCCCACCGCATCCAGATAGGCAGTCGCCAGCGCTTGACCAGCCTCTGCATCGCGGCCTTGTTCGGAAAGTACCGCTTCCGTGGTCCGGGCGAGCCCCTCGGCCGCCGCGCGCAGCCTGGCATCGGGGAGCGCCGCGATCTCCGCGATCAGGCTCCGCATCTCCGCCCCGCCATCGCGGGCGAGCTTGCGGGTCAGCAGGTCAATCGCCTGTATGCCGTTGGTGCCCTCATAAATCGGGGCAATGCGGGCATCGCGCAGCACCTGGGCGGCGCCGGTATCCTCAATGAAGCCCATGCCGCCATGCACCTGCACGCCAAGCGAGGCGGTTTCCACCCCGCGATCCGTGGCCCATGCCTTCAGCACCGGGATCAACAGCGCGAGCCGCGTGTTGGCGGCGGCATCGCCCAAAAGCTCCGCGCGGTCTGCCGCCACCGCCGCTTCCAGCATGATCAGCCGGGCAGCGAGGGTGGTCGCGCGCATTTCCATCAGCATGCGCGCAACATCGGGGTGTTCGGCAATGGCCCGCCCATTCTGCACGCGCTGTGCGGCATAGGCTTCCGCGAGCCGCAAGGCCGCCGCGCCATGTGCCACACCCTGAGTGCCAACGCCAAGCCGCGCATTGTTCATCATGGCAAACATGGCTTGCAGGCCACGATGCGGTTCGCCGACCATCTCGGCCTCCGCACCCTCATACAACATGATGCAGGTGGGGCTGCCATGGATGCCCATTTTGCGTTCGATGCCACCGCAGCGGAAGGCATTGCGCGCGCCATCGGGTAGGATTTTCGGTGCCGCAAACAGCGAAATCCCGCGCGAGCCCGGTGGCGCATCCGGCAGGCGCGCCAGCACCAGATGCAGGATATTGCCGGCGCAATCATGCTCGCCCCAGGTGATAAAAATCTTTTGCCCATGCAGCGCGTAGCGCCCATTGCCGAGCGGTTCCGCGCGCGTGCGCAGCATGCCCAAATCACTGCCGGCCTGCGGTTCGGTCAGGCACATGGCGCCGGTCCATTCACCCGCGATCATGGGCGGCAACCAACGCGCCGCCTGATCCGGCGTGGCGTGATGGCGGAGCAGATCAATCGCGCCGGCCGTCAGCAGCGGGCCAAGCATGAAGGAGGTATCGGCCGCCATGCCCAATTCCGTCATGGCGGTCCAAAGGCTGAGCGGCAGCCCCTGCCCGCCATGTTCCACCGGTGCGGCCAGCCCCTGCCAGCCGCCTTCGCGCCATTGGTCATAAAGCGCCGGGTAATGCGCCGGCGTCGTCACCGTGCCATTGGCGTAGCGCGCGCCCTGCTTATCGGCTTCCTGGGCTTTCGGTTGCAGCGCTTCGGTGCAGAAGCGATTGGCCTCAGTCACAATCTGCGCAATGTCATCGGCAGACAGAGGCGCGCCGGCGGCGCTGGTCAGGCCCGGCAGGTCAACCAGGCGCGTCAGGCCGAAAATCAGATCATCAGCAGCGGTGGTGGTCATGGGGTGGACTCCAAGGCAGCAAGCAAACCAGGCGCGGGCGCATCTCGCCCGGCGGCCCATCCCGGCAGGGCGCGGGCCAGCGCATTATCCTCTGCCGCCGCGGCCAGGGCCAGTCCCAAAACCGGGGCGAATTTGAAGCCATGGCCGGAAAAGCCGGACATGACAAAGCAGCCAGGGGCGGCGGCTTCCAGGATGAATTCCTCCCGGTCTTCCACATCATAGTAGCAGGCCTGGGCGCCCAAGACGCGATAGCCCGCCGCATTGATCAGGCGCGGGCGGGCAAGGGCCAGGATTTCCTCGATTTCCGCGGGCGAGGCCGCGCGGGGATCAGCCCCGGCATCGCCCTGGCGCGAAAAGCGGTGATCGCCGATCTTGAGCGCGGTGCCCGCAACCGGCGGCACGGCGTAAAAGCCGCCATCCTCAGCCAGATCGAGCAACATGGGCGCGGCTTCCCAGGCAGCGCGGAAGGCCGCTGGGGCTTCAAGCCGCACCAGGATTTGCCGCGAAGGCACCACGCGCCCAACAAGCCCAGTGCCGAGCAGCCTTGGCCCCCAGGGGCCGGCGGCGAGCACCAGCAGATCGGCGCTGCGTTCCGTGCTATTGACCAGGCGCAGGGTTTTGCGCGCCGGCAGGGCGGCAGCGACCTCGGCCGCTTCGAACACCACACCCTTTGTCACGAGATGCGCGGCAAGCCCGGCGACGATGCGTTCCGCGAGCAAAACGCCACCGCGCGGCAGGGTGAAGGCCGCGGCGATGCCGGTATCGGAAAGCATCGGAAAGCGCGCGGTGATTTGGCCCGGCGGCAGATCCGCGCAAGCATGGCCATCTTCGCGCAACGCAATACGGCTTTCCGCCAGCCAGCCGCCCTGATGATTGGCCAGCGCCAGCACACCGGTTTCAACATAATGCCGCGCGCCGATTGTGGCCCAGATCATCTCCCAGGCGGCATAGGCGGGATCAACCATGCGCATATAGCCGGCCTGCGCGCCATAGGCGTGGCGGATCAGCCGATGCTGATCAACCGAGGCACCGCGCGGATTGGGGATGGGCGCCTGTTCAACCACGCGCACCTGCCACCCGGCGCGCGCCAGCGCCCAGGCGGTGCTAAGGCCCATGATGCCGGCGCCGAGGATGAGGGCGGTTTTCTGACTTGCCATGGCGTTAACCTATGCCGGTTTGGGCGGGGAATGGGAATGCTTGTTTTCTCAATGAGCAAAGGGCAAACCGCCTTTGCTTGGCCGGCACACGGCAAGGACCTGGCCCGCCCAGGGCAAAAAGGAGCGCCTCCCGCCATGATCATCGCCTTCTGGACCCTGCCTTTGGCGCTGATCTTCCTCTGGCTCAGCTTTCGCGTCATTCGCTATCGGCGGGCCGAGCGGATTCCGCTTGGGTCAGGGGGCAATGCCGCCTTGGAACGTGCCATCCGGGCACATGCCAATTTCGCGGAATTCGTGCCCTTTGCGGTGCTGCTGCTGATCCTGGCAGAATGGGGCGGCGCCTGGCCATGGCTGCTCCACGCGCTTGGGGCGCTGCTGGTCGCGGCCCGCCTGTCCCATGGCATGGGCATGGTGCAAGACCCTGAGGATTATCGCTTTCGCGTCTTTGGCATGACGGGAACCTTCAGCGTCTTGGGCATCGCGGCAGCCATGGCCTTTTGGGGCGCGCTGATGCGCGCATGACTGCGTGGGCGATGCGACCGATTGCGCCCCATGATGCCGCCTCATCCGGGGAGAAATGAGCCATGACCCCACCCCTCGCACCCTGCCCTGCCGACCTCGTCCCCGAGCTTTCGGTGCGCGACCTTGCCAAAAGCCTTGCCTTCTGGTGCGGGGCTTGTGGCTTCGCTGTGATCTACGACCGGCCAGAGCACGCCTTCGCCTGCATTCAGCGCGGCTCGGCGCGGGTGATGCTGGACCAGCTGGGCACGGATCGGGACTGGGTGACGGGGCCGCTTGAGCCGCCGCTGGGACGGGGCATCAATCTTGAGATCGCGGTCGAGGATATTGCGCCAATCCTGGTGGCCTTGGCCGCGGTGGGTTGGCCGCTTTTTCTCGACGTTGAGGAGAAGACCTACCGCGTCGGCGAAGGTGCGGTGACGGTGCGGCAATTCCTGGTGCAGGACCCGGACGGCTACCTGTTGCGCTTCTCCGAGAGGATTGGCGATGGCGCTTGAATTCGAGACCTGAGATATCTGCTTTCGGCAGCGCTTCAGACGTGATCCTGCGTGGCCGAACGCTTGTGTGATGAGTGTGAATGCTGCCTATGATGCGCCTTCATTCTCGGAGAAATGATCCATGACCTTGACCGTCCAACAAATGCTCGCCGCCGCAGAGGCCGTAGTGCCACGCATCAGCGCCGATGAAGCAAAGGGCCTGGTCGGCCGCGCCGATGTTGTTTTTCTGGATGTGCGCGAACCAGGCGAAGTCGCGGCCTCTGGCAAGGTGCCGGGCGCCTTGACCATTCCGCGCGGTCTGGTTGAATTCCGCGCTGATCCTTCATCCGCTTCGCATGATGCGAATTTCGATCGCGCCAAGACCATTGTCGCCTATTGCGCCTCAGGCGGGCGTTCCGCGCTGGTGCTAAAGACGCTGCATGACATGGGCTATGCCAATGTGCGCAATCTGGGCACCTTCAAGAATTGGGTGGATAGCGGCGGAGAGATCGAAAAGGCCTGACGCCGCAACGGGGATCGCGCCCGCACGCGATCCCCCTGTTCTGCATGGCCTCTATTGTGGCTGAATGCCCGCCGCGCGCGCCGCATCGCCCCATTTCTTCATCTCCGCTGCCGTGAAGGCGCGCATTTCTTCCGGCGTATTGGAAACAATTTCAGCCCCCAAAGTCTTGTGGCGTTCTACCACGCTTGGCACTTGCAGCGCGGCGCGAATATCGGCGTTGAGCTTGGCAAGAATGGGTGCAGGAAGGCCGGCCGGGCCAATCACCATGCCCCAGGTTGAAGCCTCAAACCCTGGCAAGAAGGCTTCGCCAATGGTGGGCACATCGGGCAATTGCGGACTGCGCCGTGCGCCGGTTGTGGCAAGGGCCTTGAGCGTGCCGGCCTGGATATGCGGCAGCGCAGCCGGCACCGTGTCAAACATGATATTCACGCGATTGGCGATCAGATCGGGATGCGCCTGGGTGCTGCCGCGATAGGGCACGTTTTCCAACTTGATCCCGGTTCGCTCGGCAAAGAGCACCGGCGCCAAGCGCACAACGCCACCTGTGCCGGCAAAGGTCACCCCCGGATTGCGCTTGGCATATTCCACCAATTCTGCGGGCGTATTGGGTGCAAAGGCTTTCGGCGCACATAGCACCAAAGGTGTGGCGGTGGTCTGTGTGATGAAAGTGAAATCCCGCATGGTATCGAAGGGCAGCCGGTAGAAGGCGGCATTTATCGGATGCGCGACCGATACCAGCCCCAGCGTGTGCCCATCCGGGGCGCTGCGCGCCACCACTTCCGTACCGATCACGCCATCCGCCCCGGCGCGGTTTTCCACCGGAACGGGCTGGCCCCAGGCGGCGGCCAGGGGCTCGGCGATCAGCCGCGCGGTGATGTCCGAAACGCCACCCGGCGTATAGGGCACAATCATGCGCACGGCGCGATTGGGAAATCCGCCCTGCGCCTTGGCGCGGGCAGCAAGCAATAGGGCGGGCGCAGCAAGCGCGGCGCGGCGGGTCAGCTTCATGGCGTTTCTCCCCTTTGGGTATTTCGGGAAGTCTGCATGAATGCGCGGATTGCGCCAGGGTTTCTTTGCGCCGGCGATTTGGCATAAACATGGCGCCGATGCCGCGACAAGATCTTACACCATGCTGATCCTTGCCCTTGAAGGGGCCTTGGCGCGCTGTTCCGCGGCGCTCGTCCGCGATGGCTTGGTGCTGGCTGAGGCGGTGCATCAAGCGCCGCGCGGCCATCCGACTGCCCTACCCCCCATGGCGGCGCAGGTCTTGGGAGAAGCGGGCGTCACGCCCGCCAGCCTGGATGCCATTGCCGTGGGTGTGGGCCCCGGCGGCTTTACGGGGCTGCGCACCGCCATTGCGCTGGCCGAGGGCTTGGCGCAGGCACGCGGCAAGCCTTTGATCGGCGTAACCACGGGGGAGGCTTTGGCGGCGGAAGTCCCGCCCTCGGCATGGGCAGGCCAGGCGCTTTGGTCGGTGCTGGATCAGCGTCAGGGCCGCGTGGTGCTGGAAATCTTCCGCCCAGGCGCAGCTTGGCCCGAAGCGCCCCTCATTCTGCCGCTGGCCGACCTGCCTGACCCAGCCGGACCCGTGCTGCTGGTGGGCGATGCGGCAGCATCGGCGGCGACGGCGCTGACGGCGCGGGGTTTCGCCGCCAGCGCTGTGCTGCCCGAGTTTCCTTCGGCCGGAGCGGTGGGACGCGTGGCCGGACAAAGGCTGGCTGGCAAACTGCCCCCGCGCAGCGCTGCCCCGCTCTACGCCGAACCGCCCGCCACCACGCGCCCGGGCTGATACGCATGCCCGCGCGGATCAAAACCGTGGGCGCTGAAGCGGCAGCGTTGCTGGCGGAAATTCACGCGGAGAGCTTCCCGGTCAATCAGGCTTGGGGGCCGTCTGCCATCGGAGTTATGCTTGGCCTGCCCGGGCATTTCGGCCTTTTGGCAATCAGGCAGGATCAACCGCAAGGCTTCGCGCTAGGCCGCGCGCAGGCCGATCAGGCTGAAATCCTGACCATCGCGGTCCGGCCAGGGGCGCGGGGGCAAGGGCTTGGGCGCCTTTTGCTCCATGCGCTGATGTCTGAAGCCGCGCGGCGCGGCGCGACAGAACTCTTTCTGGAGGTCGCGGAACCCAATGCCGCTGCGCGCGCGCTTTACGCCTGCGCTGATGCGCGGGAAGTCGGACGGCGAGCGCGTTACTACGCCGATGGCGCGGCGGCGTTCGTTTTACGGATTGACCTTGTGCATGCTCCAAAAGCTTGAATTTCACAGAGGCGCTTCAATTCCTGGTCTGGAAACCAATAAAGGGGTCAGGCCCCATCCAAGGGCGAAAGCCGCCCTGACCATCCCAGGCAGGTGGTCAGTCGGTGATTGGGCTGATTCCATGTCTGCATTAAGGGTTTCACGGCGGGGCGGGCCACACCGCGCACCCATGCGCTGGTTCGGATAAAGGTCCTCGCGATCTGAAAGCATTATCATGCCAAGCGGGCTCATCTTGCGGCTCAAAAAACGCCACGAGAAGGAGATTCGGTGGGTTTTCGATGAAGGATAGCAAACGGAAATCCGCTCAACGCTGCTCCGCCCGCCAGCGCGCCCAGGGCGCGATATCCGGCAGGCGTTGCGGTGCCGCAGCGGGTCCGGAAAAACGCAGCCCAATTTCGGGCGCCTCGGCCGCTGGCGGGCGCAGCGCGAAGGCGATATCGAGTGTTGTGCGC
>JADCFR010000511.1 GCA_020249415.1 Roseomonas sp.
GCCTTTACCCGCTTCGGCAGCGGCAGCTTCGCCATTGGCGTGATGCGCCCCGATGGCTCGGGCGAGCGCATTTTGTCGGAAGGCTGGAAGATGGAAGCGCCAAGCTTCGCCCCCAATGGCCGCATGCTGGTCTTTGGCCGGGAAACCCGCGCCACCGATGCGCGCGGCGGCGGTTATTCGGCGCGCATCCACACTATAGACATTGCGGGCTTCAATGAACGCCCCTTGCCAACACCAACCGATGCCACCGATCCAACCTGGTCCCCTTTGCTTTCCTGAAGGTTTGGCTTGACCTCAGCGGGTCGAGCCTTTACCGCACCGCACAAAGCTATGATTTTCCTGAAAGGAAACCAGTCATGAAGTTGAAATTCCTTGCTATTGCGGGTCTTGCGCTGCTCGCCGCCTGTTCCAGGTCGGACAATAGCAGCACCTCCGGCACGGGGGCTGGCATGGGTGGGGCGGGCAATATCCGCCCCGGCAGCCAGGAAGATCTGGTCGCCAATGTGGGTGATCGCATCTTCTTCGATTTTGATCGCAGCAATATCCGCGCCGATCAGCGCCCGGTATTGCAGCGTCAGGCGGAATGGATGGGCCGCTTCCCGGAAGTCCAGGTCTTGGTTGAAGGCCATACCGATGAACGCGGCACGCGCGAATACAACCTGGCCCTTGGTCAGCGCCGTGCCAATGCCACGCGCGATGCCCTGGTGGCGGGCGGCGTGAATGGCTCTCGCATTTCCACCATTTCCTTCGGCAAGGATCAGCCGGCGGCGCTGGGTTCGGATGAAAGCGCCTGGGCGCAGAACCGCCGCGCCGTGACGGTGGTGCGATAAGGGAAAGGGGCGCTGCTCCGGCGGCGCCGCTTGAAGACCATGGCAGGCCTTACCCCGGTTTTCCGTCTGGCGCTTCTGGGCCTTGGGTTGGCGCTTGCCACGCCTGCGCAGGCTCAGGTGGAAACCCGCGAGGGGATCGCGCTGCAAAACCAGATCCTGGATTTGCGGCGGGAACTTGATGCGCTGCGGCGCGGTGGTGCCGCCATGCCCACGCCAAGCGCACCGGCGCGCGGACCGGCGGCTTCGGGCGATCTGGTGCAGCAATTGCTCGGTCGCGTGCAGGAGCTTGAGGAAGAAAACCGCCGCCTGCGTGGTCGCGCTGATGTCGCCGATAACAACGACCGGCAATTGCGCGCCGAGATCGAAAAACTGCGCGGCGATTTGGATTTTCGCCTGCAAGCGCTCGAGAGAGGGGCTGGCCGCCCGGCCGCCCCGCGCCCTCCTCAGCCGGGGCCGGCGGCGCAAACCCCGCCAACCCCGGCACCCTCCAGCGCCCCTAGAACCGCTGAAAAAGCGATTGCGGATGGTCAGGCGGCTTTGGCGCGGCGCGATTTCTCAGCCGCCGAGGCCGCGGCGCGAGAGGCGATCCGCGCCCGCCCCGGCGCCCGCGTTCAGGATGCGCATTTGCTGCTGGGCGATGCGCTGATGGGCAAGCGGGATTTCCAGAACGCAGCGCTCGCCTATGATGAGGCCTATAGCCGCAACCGCCAGGGTGCGCGCGCGCCTGAGGCGATGATCGGCCTGGCCAATGCCTTTCAGGGCTTTGGCGCACGGCGCGAAGCCTGTGAGACTTTGGATAATTTGCGCTCCAACTTCCCGAACTTGTCTGGCCCACAGGCCGAACGCGCGGCCGATAGCCGCCGCCGCGCGCAATGCCGGTGAGATAAGCCCATGGGGATAGCCCGCTTCCTGCGCTGAGCCTGCCGGTCAGCCGCGCCGAATTCGCCGCCGCCATGGCGCCGCTTGGGCCATTTGGTGCGGCGCCGTCGCTGGCGGTCGCGGTCTCTGGCGGGCCGCATAGCCTGGCGCTTGCCTTGCTCGCGCGGGATTGGATCGCGGCGCGCGGTGGGCGGGTGCTTGCCCTGGTCGCGGATCATGGGCTGAGGCCGGAAAGCGGGGCCGAGGCCGATCATGTCATGGCGCTGCTGGCAGACGCGGGGATCCCGGCGGAATGCCTGCGGCTTGGTCTGCCCGCTGGCGCGCGGATGCAGGAACGCGCCCGAATGGCGCGGCTCGCGGCGCTGACCGAGGCCGCTGCGCGCCATGGCTGCCCCTGGCTGCTGCTCGGTCATCACCGCGGCGATCAGGCGGAAACCCTGGCCTTTCGCGCCTTGCGCGGCAGTGGCGCGGCAGGGCTGGCCGCCATGGCGCCGATCCGTGTTGCGCCCAATTGCCTGATCCTGCGGCCCTTGCTTGGGTTTGCCCCGGCCCGTTTGGAGGCGGTGGTGGACGCTGCCGGCATCTCCCCAGTACGCGATCCTTCCAATGACAATCCGCGCTTTGCCCGTATCCGCCTGCGCCAGGCCCTGGGCGATCCGGGCGGGGAGGGTGAGGGTGTCGGCGCCCTTGCCGAGGCGGCGGAGGCTTTCGCGCGCCGCCGCGCCCGGCAGGAAGCCGCGCTGCTGGACCGGCTGGCGGCGGCGGCGGAAATCCACCCAGAAGCCTATGCTTGGCTGGACCCCAAGGCGCTGGGGGCAGATGCGCTTGGTGTCGCGGCATTGGCGCGCCTGATCGGCCTGATCGGCGGTGCCGCCTGGCCGGTCCCGCTTGGCGCAGCGGCGGCGCTGCTGGCGCGTGGGGGCGGCAGCCTTGCCGGTGCTTGGGTTCGCCCCGGCGCGGGCGGGCGCTGGTTGGTGGTGCGCGATCCCGGCCTGATTGCGCCAGCGCTGCCCTTGGCGCCCCCTTTTCTCTGGGATGGGCGGTTCCTGGTGAGCGGCCCGGCGCGGCAAGGCTGGGTTTGCGCTGCGCTCGGCGAAGCGGCCACCGCCTTCCGAAAGCACACCAAAACGCCGCTGGCCGCGCTGAGTGCCCTGCCAGCGCTTTGGGATGAAAAGGGAAAGCTGGCACTCCTGCCCGGCCTGTTCTATGCTGACGGGGTAGAAGCTGCAGCTTGGCGCCTGGTCTTTGCCCCAAGGGGTGGCGGCCTGCCGCCCGGCTGATCACGCTTTTGGGGCTGGATATTTCACGCGGGACATTCAAGATGCGTGAAGCCTCACTATGTATGCTGGTAGCGGGCGGCGGATGACGCCATCATGCTCCTGAAGATGGAAGGGTCGCGGTGAATAATTTCAGCCGAAACATGGCTTTATGGGTGATCGTGGCGCTGCTGCTGGTGGCGCTGTTCAACCTGTTTCAACCAAGCGGCTCCAGCCGCCCTGGCACTTCTCAAGTCGCCTATTCCGACTTTTTGAATGAGGTGCAGGCCGGCCATGTGCGCGATGTCACCATTCAGGGCCGCACCCTGACCGGGCAGCTCAATGATGGGCGGCAATTCACCACCTATACCCCGGAAGACCCAGCGCTGATTTCGCGCCTGACGGAAAAGGGCGTGCGCGTGGTGGCCCGGCCCGAGGAGGCCGAGGTCAATCCGCTGCTGCACTACCTGGCTTCCTGGTTCCCGATGCTGCTGCTGATTGGCGTTTGGATTTTCTTCATGCGCCAGATGCAGGGCGGCGGCGGGCGCGCCATGGGTTTCGGCAAATCGCGCGCCAAGCTGCTGACCGAAAAGCAGGGCCGCGTGACCTTTGATGATGTCGCCGGCATTGACGAAGCCAAGGCGGAGCTTGAGGAAATTGTCGAATTCCTGCGTGATCCGCAGAAATTCCAGCGCCTGGGCGGCAAGATCCCGAAGGGTGTGCTGCTGGTGGGTCCGCCCGGTACGGGTAAGACCTTGCTCGCGCGGTCCATCGCAGGCGAAGCGAATGTGCCCTTCTTCACGATTTCCGGTTCGGATTTCGTCGAAATGTTCGTGGGTGTTGGCGCATCGCGCGTGCGTGACATGTTCGAACAGGGCAAGAAGAACGCGCCTTGCATCATCTTCATTGATGAAATTGACGCGGTCGGGCGCCATCGCGGCGCCGGGCTTGGCGGCGGCAATGATGAACGCGAACAGACGCTCAATCAGATGCTCGTCGAAATGGACGGGTTTGAAAGCAATGAGGGTGTGATCCTGATTGCCGCGACCAACCGCCCGGATGTGCTGGACCCTGCGCTGCTGCGCCCGGGCCGGTTTGACCGTCAGGTTGTGGTGCCAAATCCGGATGTGAATGGGCGCGAAAAGATCCTGCGCGTGCATATGCGCAAGGTGCCGCTCGCTTCCGATGTGGACCCGAAGGTGATCGCGCGTGGCACGCCGGGCTTTTCGGGTGCTGATCTGGCGAACCTTGTGAATGAAGCCGCTCTTCTGGCGGCGCGCACGGGACGGCGCACGGTTGGCATGGCGGAATTCGAAGCCGCCAAGGACAAGGTGCTGATGGGCGCGGAACGGCGCAGCCTTGTGATGTCCGAGGCCGAAAAGCGCATGACCGCCTATCATGAAGCGGGCCATGCTTTGGTTGCCATGAATGAACCGGAATGTGACCCGGTGCATAAGGCAACCATCATTCCGCGTGGCCGCGCGCTGGGTCTGGTGATGTCGCTGCCGGAAGGCGACCGTTATTCCAAACACAAATCCAAGCTCAAGGCGGAACTCGCCATGGCGATGGGTGGGCGTGTGGCGGAAGAACTGATCTTCGGGGCGGATAAGGTCAGCAATGGCGCGTCCGGCGACATCAAAATGGCGACCAATCAGGCGCGCATGATGGTGACCGAATGGGGCATGAGTGAAAAGCTTGGCATGATCGCCTATGGCGACAATAGCCAGGAGGTTTTCCTCGGCCATTCCGTGACGCAGACGAAGAATGTCTCGGAAGAAACCGCGCGCATGATTGATGGCGAAATCCGCGACATCATTGATGGCGCCTATGCGCGCGCCACGAAAATCCTGACCGAAAAAATGGATGAACTCCATTTGCTGGCGAAGGGTTTGCTGGAGCATGAAACGCTGAGCGGTGATGAAATCCGTCAGGTGATCAAGGGTGAACCTGTGGTGCGCAATCGCCCGGATGAGCCGGTGAACCAGGGCCGCGGCAGCGTGCCGACGGCGGGCCGGCCCAGCATTCGCCCCGGTGGGCTTTCCCCAGGCGCCGCACCCGCCACCTGACCAGTCGTGGCGCGCGAGCGTTGGTTGCATCCGCTGGGCCTGTTGTCAGGCCCAGCCGCGTTTCGGGCCATTGGTGAAGGCCAGGCGCTGCCCTTACAAGGTGGCGATCTGGCCTTTTGCTTGGCGCGGCTGATTGAGGATGGGCGTGAGGTCGCGACCCTGCCCGTCGCAGCCCTGCCGGAAGATTGGGGCGATGAGATCGAGGCCATCACCGCGCGGCCTTTGCCCTTTGCCGGCTTGGTTGCAACGCGTCCATTGGTGATGGGCATTCTGAACATCACGCCCGATAGTTTTTCCGATGGCGGGCGGCATTTCGATGCCGAGGCCGCGATTGCCGCCGGCCATGCCATGTTGGAAGCAGGCGCGGATATCCTCGATATTGGCGGGGAATCCACGCGCCCCGGCGCGGAGCCCGTCGCGCCCCAGGCAGAAATCGCCCGTGTCATTCCGGTGGTGCGTGAGTTGGCCAAGGCGGCGCCAGTCAGCATTGATACGCGCCATGCCGCGACCATGCAGGCCGCCCTCGAAGCCGGTGCTGAGATTATCAATGACGTGACGGCGCTGCGCCATGATCCGGCGGCAGTGGATGTGCTGGCGCGCACGCAGACCCCGGTGGTGCTGATGCATATGCCGGGCACGGACCCGCGCGAGATGCAGGCACAGGCCGATTACGCCGATGTGGTCTTGGATGTGGCGCGCTTTCTGCGCGACCGGGTGGCCACGCTGGAAGCGCTTGGCATTGCGCGCGGGCGGATCGCGATTGATCCCGGCATCGGTTTTGGCAAGACCATGGCGCATAACCTTGCCTTGATCGAAGCCCTGCCCATTCTGGCGGGGATTGGTTGCCCGATCATGCTCGGCGCATCGCGCAAGCGCTTCATCGGCACGTTATCAGGCGTAGAACATGCCGAAGCGCGGCTGGCCGGCAGCCTGGCCGTGGCCCTGGCCGGCGCGGCGCGTGGTGCTGCCATTCTGCGCGTGCATGATGTGGTAGAAACCATCCAGGCGCTGGCCGTCTGGCAGGCTTGCGCGAATGGCAGCGCTGGATGACCAATACCCTCATGAAGCAAATGCACCTCGGCGCCTTCATGCGCCCCGTCAGCATCCACACCGCCTGGTGGCGCCATCCTGACTCCGCGCCCGAGGCGAATTTCAGCCTGAAGCATTTGGTTCACTGCATCCAAACCCTGGA
>JADCFR010000512.1 GCA_020249415.1 Roseomonas sp.
CAAAAGGCTTTCCAGATTAATCGCACTTTGGGTGATGGTGATCTCATTGCCGTCGCGCAGAATGCGCGTATCGCCGCCCGGCACCAGGGCCACATATTTGCCGCCGAGCAAACCCTCGCTTGAAATCTCGGCCGAGGTGTCATGCGGCAGCTTAAGCCCCGCATCGACGCGGAGTGTCAGCACGGCAAGGAAGCTTTCCGGGTCAATCCGCTGCGCGACAACCTGGCCAACCTTCACGCCGGCAATGCGCACATCAGACCCTTGGCCAAGGCCATCAATGCGGTCGAATTTCGCGGTCAGATTCATGCCCGGCCCGGAAAAGCTGCGCCCCGTGCTGGTAACGGCATAGCCAAGGAAGCCGGCAGCTACCGCCAGCACCACGATACCGGTCAGGATTTCAGCGATTGAGCGCTCTTGCATGAGACGGGCCGTCTAAAGGTGCGATCGCTGCTGTCGGTTTACGACAGAAGCGTGAATCGGCCCGCCAAACATGCGGCTAGTGGTGCGCGGGGTTATTCCCGGGGCGGGGAAGATCAGCATGGATCGCACCACTAGCGCCCCGGCGTCCAGGCTTCGTAATCCCCGCCGCGGCTGGCCGATGGGTTCACCGGGCGCCAGGCCTCGGCGGTGCCGGTCATATTGGGGCGATGCTCCTTCTGCCAGGGGCGGCGCGGTGCGTCTTCGGGCAGGGGGTTTTCCGTGGTGAAATGCAGCCAGCCCCACCATTCCGCCGGTACGGCGGAGGCTTGCGCTTCCTTGGCAAACAGCACGCGGCGCATGGGCCTGCCATAGGAATCGCGCCGGCTGCGGGCTTCCCAATAGGTATTGCCGAAGCGGTCCTGGCCGATCTGACGGCTGGTGAGGCGGATGAACAGCGTATTGAGCAACTGCATGGCGGCTTCCCGGAGCAAGCGAGATAAAACGTGTTATCGCACAGCCGCGCGGGTCACGCAAAAGCTAAGCGATGCGCAAGCTATCCACAGGATATTGTGTGTCTGACCATGAAAAACCACTAAATAAGGCTTCTCAGGCTTTCGAGTCGCGCCTAGCATAGCCTCATGGCTGGAATAGTCGGAACCATCTGGGCTGGGGTTGCGCTGCGGCGCTTGAAGGCGGGGGCGGATCCTGATGCGCCGCCGCGCGCTGTCGCCATTCCCGCGCCTTGGGAAGATGAAGCCGGGGAGGCGCTGGCCGCGCTCGCCCCGGGGGGTGGCCCGGCCACGCTGCCAAGCGTGGCAGAGGCCTGGATTCAGCGCCTGATGCTGCGCGGGCGGCGCCTTGGCCTGCTGGATGGCGCCGATGCGGCGGAAAGCCTGGCCGCCGGGCTGCGCGCCCTGATCCTGGCCCGACGCGGCGCGCCGGGGGCGGAGATCTGGCGCGATACGCGGGGTGAGGGGCGTTTTGTGCTCAACCTGCCCGCCTTTTTGGATGGGGCAGGGGGTTTTGATGCGCCGGCCTATCGCGCGGCCTGTGCGCTTGCGGTGCAAACCCTTGATATCTGGGGCCATGGCAAGGCGGAAAGCCTCCGCCTTGGCTTTGCCGATCTGGCCGGGCTGCTGGCCGGTTTCGGCCTTCCCTATGACAGCCATGAGGCATGCGATGTCGCCGCCGCCATTGCTGGCCTGACGCGTGGCGCGGCTGAGGCGGAATCCGGCCGGCTCGCGACCCGTTTTGGTGCGCGCCATGCGGTGGCGCTGATCTGCCCAACCCCGCCCGAGGAAACCGCCATTCCGGGTCTTGCCAAGGCAGCGCGTGCGGCCTTGGCGGCGGCAGCTTCCTCCCCAGGGCTTCGCCATCGCGGCTGCATTGCCCTCGCTCCCGCCGATGCGGTGGAAGCGCTGCTGGGCGCGGAAAGCGCCGGCATTGCGCCCGCCCCGGCTGCAAGCCGCCCGGCACGCGGTGAGGATGGGCGCATCACGCAGGTGCCAACCCGTGCAGCGGAGCGCGCTGGCGCTGATGCCGCCTGGTTGCTGGCGCCGGTGACGCCTCAGGCAAGGCGCGCCATGGAAGCGGCGGTGCTGCCCTTCCTGGATGCGCCGCCACCCGCCATGCCGGCACCGGCCGATCTGCCCGAAGCGCGCCGCGCTGCGCCAAGGCCGATCCATGCGCCGATCAGCCGTTGCTGGCGCGTGGCCATTGCCGGGAATCGCGTGGCACTCCGCGCCATCGAAGATGATCGGGGCCATTTGCGGGAGGTTTCCTTCTCCCTCCCGCGCGAAGCGGCGATGACGCGCGCCCTGATGGAGGCTTTGGCCCAGGCGGTATCGCTTGGCCTTGCGCAGGGCGTGCCTTTGGCGAGTTTCGTCAATGCCTATGCCTATGCGCCCGGCCATGGTGGCGCGGTGGAAGGCGATGCGGGCATTCGCCGCGCGACTTCCGTGCTGGATTGGGCCTTTCGGCGGCTGGCGCGCGATTACCTGGGGCGAGAGGATTTGCCCGACCCGGTCGAGGAAGAAACGCTGCAACCGCGTGCGGCGGTGCTGCCCTTGCTTCCCTTGGAATTGCCGGCGCATCCTTCGCCACGCCTGCGCCGCCAATTGCGCCCGGCGGCGTGATTTCGGGTTTGGCGGAAATCAGCAGATCAGAGCAGCCTTCATTGTCTCAATACTGCTTCCGGTCTGATGGCTGCCATTGGTTAACGATCCTTCCGATCTGATGATTGCATCAGATCGGCTGTTGATCCTTGACCGCTATCGTGGCGGCCCGAAGCTTGGCGGCGGCAGATCATCCTCCTCGGGTGGCGGCGCGACCTCAATCCGGATGGTACTGGGATCAACCCCATGCGGCTTATCAAGAAAGAAGGTAACGGTGATCGGCATGAAGATGACGATGGCGACCATGATCAATTGCAGCCCCACCCAGGGAATGGCGCCCCAATAGATATCCGCGCTGCTGATGGTCTTAGGAATGACGCTCCGCAGATAGAATAGCGCAAAGCCGAAGGGCGGGTGCATGAAGCTGGTTTGCATATTCACGCACAGCATCACGCCAAACCAGATCAGCGCCGCATCCGCGCCCACCACCGGGGTCAATAGCTTCTGCGCCACCGGTGCCAGCATCGGCACGATAATGAAGGCGATTTCGAAAAAATCGAGAAAGAAGGCCAGGAAGAAGACCAGCAGATTGACCGCGATCAGGAAGCCCCAAACGCCGCCCGGCAGGCTCGTCAGCCCATGTTCCACCCAAAGATTGCCATCCACGCCGGCAAAGACAATGGAAAAGCAGGTTGCCCCCACCACGATGAAGGCCACCATGGAGGTGATGCGCATGGTTGCGCGCATGCCTTCCACGATCAGATCATGCAGGGGCTTGTCCTGCCATGCACGCCAGCACAGCCAGATGACCGAAGCGAAAAATACGGAGAAGCTGATGCGGAAGGGCACCGTCTTCATGCCGACCGTATATCCAGCGATCAGGCAGGCAGCCACAGCGACCAAGCCGGCCGTATAGGCCAGCTGATCTAGCTTGGTCATTTTCGTATTGCGCAGCACCGCCAGGATGATGGCGCCAACCGTACCCAGCGCGCCGGCTTCCGTGGGCGTCGCCAAACCAAGCATGATGGTGCCGAGCACCAGGAAGATCAGTACCCCGGCCGGGATGATGCCCCACATGCATTTGATCAGCAGCGGGCGCCCCGTGAGTGTGCGCGGCACCGGCGGCAAATCCTGCGGCCGAATGATGGTCAGGAACCAGGTGTAAAGCGCGAAAAGCGCGATTTGCAGCAGCGAAGGCCCCCAGGCGCCGAGATACATATCACCGACAGAACGCCCAAGCTGATCGGCCAACACCACCAACACCAGCGAAGGCGGCACAAGCTGCGTAATGGTGCCGGATGCCGCCAAGACGCCTGTCGCGTAGCGGATATTGTAATTATAGCGCATCATCACTGGCATGGTGATCATGGCCATGGCGATCACCTGCGCGGCGACGGTGCCGGTAATGGCGCCCAGGATGAAGCCCACAATAATGACCGAATAGCCAAGCCCACCCTTCATGGGGCCGAAAAGCTGGCCCATGCTTTCCAGCATATCCTCAGCGAGGCCGCATTTTTCCAATATCGCGCCCATGAGCGTGAAGAAGGGAATGGCGAGCAGCAGATCATTGGCCAGAATACTGCCGAAAATACGCCCTGGGATGGCTTGCAGGAAGTCCAGCGTAAAAAGGCCCTGCGCCATGGAAATCATGCCGAAGAACAGGCCCACCGCTGCCAGGGAAAACGCCACCGGAAAGCCGATGATCAGGAAGACGATCAGCCCCGCAAACATCAGGGGCGGCATCCACTCCAAGGGAATCATTGCACCGGCCTTTCGTAATGGGCTTCAAGGTCGGGAATATCATGCCCGTTCAGCGCTGCCACGCGTTTGATGAGTTCAGAAATGCCCTGCAGCGTCAGCAGGCCAAAGCCAAGCGGGATCAGGAATTTCACCGGCCAACGGAGCAAGCCGCCGGCATTGCTGGACCATTCATTCATGTGGAAGGACTGCATGAAGAAGGGCCAGGACAGCCAGCCCAGCAGAATGCAGGCCGGCAGCATGAAGACGATGATGCCCGCGATATCGAGCAGGATCTGCCCGCGCCGCGATAGCATCATGTACAGGATATCCACCCGCACATGTTCATTGCGCTTCAGCGTATAGCTGGCGCCCAGCATGACGATGGCGGCATACATATACCATTGCGCTTCCAGCCAGGCATTGGAGCTCATGTCGAAGCCATAACGCATCATGGCATTGACGGAGCTGACCAGCACGGCGAGCAGCACAAGCCAATCGCAGATTTTGCCGATATTCTGATTGATCCAGTCGACAAACCGACTGAACGCCAAAAGTGGCGCCATTGAGCGAATACCCCCTGTTGGAAACCCTGTCCCGCTCAAGACGCGAGATTCTTCACATATTGCCATCCTGTTACCGGAGGCTGGCCCAAAAGGGAACAGATTGAAAGGGGCAGGAGGGTGAGAATTCGGTAATGCACCCCTTTTGCGCCCCGGCCTTCCCCTGCCAGGATGAGTGTTGCCAAGGGAAGGGCGTTAACCTGGCCCGGCCAATCCAAGAGAAATGCGGGCATTGCCGCCGCGGCCGCATCCTCCGGACGCCAAAAGGTCCGGCGAGGACATCACATGCCAAAGCTGGTCGCCATCCGCTTCCGCCCGCGCCGTCGCAGGGTTGGCGCGGGCGGGTCTTCCAGAAGCGCCAGACCGCACTGGCCATCACGCCCGATATCTTCAGGGCACTGTCGCCGAAGGCTCAAATTGGCCTTCGTTCATACACTTCCTCACCCCCCACCATCACCACCGGC
>JADCFR010000513.1 GCA_020249415.1 Roseomonas sp.
ACCTGTACGCGATGCACGCCAAGAAACGGCGCTGAATTCGGCCCTGGTGAGCCATAGCTCAAAGGCCGCTGCTTCGCCGCCGCTACCATATCGGGCAGCGTCCGCCAGGGGCTATCGGCCTTCACCATGATGCCAAGAATATTCTCGGTCACGTTGCAGACCGGCGCCACGGCATCCGGGCCAAGCCCGGTATTGCGCACCAGATGCGGCTGGAAAGCGAGCGGCACGAGCGGCGCATAGGCCAGCGTATGCCCATCAGGTGCCGCGGCCATCAAGGCGCGCATGCCGACCACGCCGGAAGCGCCGGATTGGCTGGTCACCACAAAATTCTGCCCGAAGTCGCGCGTAAAAGCCTCCGCCAAGGCGCGCGCTGCGGCATCCGTGCTGCTGCCGGTGGCATAGGGGTTGATGATGGTGACGGGCCGATCCGGAAACGCCTTGGCCGCAAAGGGGATCAGCAGCAAGGCAAGGCATAACAGGCGCTGCATCCGCATCATTCCTCAATGATCGCAACGGCGCGTGTCCAGCCGGCAGAACCGCGATGCACCTTCACGGGGAAGCAGGAAATCATGAAACCATCCGGCGGTAGGCTTTCCAGATTCGTGAGCTTTTCCATGTGGCAATAGCCAATCTCTCGCCCTGCGCGATGGCCTTCCCAGATCAGGGAGGCGTCTCCGGTTTCCTGCACCTTCTTCTTCGTCAGCGAAAACGGCGCATCCCAGGACCAGCCATCAATCCCCGTGACGCGCACGCCCTGTTCCAGCAGCCAAAGCGTTGCTGCCTTGCCAACACCGCAGCCGCTATGGATGAAATCATCCTGCCCGTAACGGCTGGCCGCGCGCGTATTCACCACCACAATTTCCAGCGGTTTCAGCGTATGGCCGATGCGTTTCAATTCCGCCTGCACATCACCGGGCGTTGCGACATACCCATCCGGGAAATGCCGGAAATCGAGCTTCACGCCTGGCTGAAAGCACCAATCAAGCGGCACTTCATCAATGCGCCAGGAAGGCTCCCCACCCGGCACTGTTCTTTCATTCATGCGGCTGAAGAAGTGATAGGGTGCATCAAGATGCGTCCCGCTATGCGTCGTGATGCGCACCACTTCGCGCGCGGCGAATTGGCCTTCGGGCAATTGATCCACACTGATACCAAATTCCTGCGCCAGTCGCGGCGCGGTCATGTGATGGTCGTGATACTCGATCTCGGGCAGCATATGTGGCGGGTCGGAAGCGATCCCACCCTTCAACGCGACCGAAATATCAATGAAGCGACGAGCCATGGCTTCCCCCTTATTCTTCAAAAATCGCCACGGCACGGGTCCAGCCGGCGGAGCCGCGATGCACCTTTACGGGCAGGCAGGAAATGGTGAAGCCGCTGGGCGGCAGCTTGTCCAGGTTCGAAAGTTTCTCGATGTGGCAATAGCCAATCTCCCGCCCCGCGCGATGGCCCTCCCAGATCAAGGAGACATCGCCGGTCGCCGCGACCTTTTTCTTGGTCAGTGAAAACGGCGCATCCCAGGACCAGCCATCCGTGCCGGTCACGCGCACGCCCTGTTCAAGCAGCCAAAGCGTTGCTTCCTTGCCCATGCCGCAACCGGAATGGATATAATCATCCTCCCCATAGCGTGCGCCGGCGGCGGTATTCACCACCACAATCTCCAGCGGCTTCAGCGTATGGCCGATGCGCTTCAATTCCGCCTGCACATCATTGGCGGTCGCGACATAGCCATGCTCAAAATGCCGGAAATCCAGCTTCACGCCAGGCTGCAAGCACCAATCCAGCGGCACCTCATCAATCCGCCAGGAAGGCTCGCCCCCCGGCACCAGCCTTTCATTCATGCGGCTGAAATAGTGATAGGGCGCGTCAATATGCGTGCCGTTATGGGTGCTGATCTGCACGCGCTCAATCGCCGCATATTCGCCTTCCGGCAATTGATCCACGCTGATGCCAAAATCCTGCGCCATGGCGGGCGCAGTCATGTGATGGTCCAGATATTCGATCTTCGGTAAAGCATGCGGCGGGTCACTGATGATGCCGGCCTTGAGGGCGACAGAAATATCAATAATGCGACGGGGCATGGGGTTCCTCCTTTTGTAAAATCAAACAGGCCAGGCGATGGCGGGCGCAATGGCGCCGCGACATTCGCCAAAGCCGATACCAACCGCACCAGGCGCTTCGGCGCGGGCGCGGAAAATTACCTCATCACCATCCTGCAGCCAGCGGCGGGTTTCGCCATTGGGCAGTGTGATGGGGCCGGCAAGGCCAAGCTCTGCCAGGCATGCGGCGGCGCTGTCTTCCGGCCCGGAAACCGTGCCGCTGCCGAGCAAATCGCCGGGCAGCAGATTGCAGCCATTGGTGCCGTGATGCGCCACCATTTGCGCCGCCGTCCAATACATGCGCGCGAATTCCGTATCCGTCAGCAGCGCGGGCGCGGCGCCTTCCGCGCGCATCTTGGCCGTCACCAGCAGGGCTTGCATGCGAATGCCAAGCGCACCCGCGGCACGGTTCCAGGCGCTATCCAGATAGGGGAGCGGCGGTGGTTCAATCGCCGGTGCCGGCTTGGCGAAGGGTTCCAGCGCTTCCGCCGTGATTACCCAGGGCGAGACCGAGGTTGAGACACTCTTCGCCAAAAACGGGCCGAGCGGCGGCATTTCCCAACGCTGGATATCGCGCGCCGACCAATCATTCAAAAGCCCGAAGCCGAAAATGCGCTTGGGTGCCTCCGCCATGGTCACCGGCGTACCAAGCTTGTTTTCGCCCGCGATCCAGATCGCCAATTCCAATTCGTAATCCATCGCCTCTGACGGGCCGAAGCGCACTTCGCCATCGCTCCGCGGCCATTGGCCATGCGGGCGGATCACATCCTCACCACTCACACGCACGGAACTGGCGCGGGAATGATAGGCAACGGGCAAATGGCGGAAGGCCTGGGGCAGAGGGTTCTTCGGATCGCGCCGCACACCAAGCCGCGCACAGTGATCATAACTCGCCATGAAATCGGAGAAATTCGCGACCGTGGCGGGCAGGTGCAGTTGCGCATCACGCATGGGCACCAGGATGCGCGCGGCCAAGGCTTCCGCGGGCGATCCCACCGCCAGCAGTGCAGAGATTTGCGCGCGCAAGCCGGCCGATGCGCCCCGGCCCAGCGCCATCAGCGCATTCAGGCTTGGCCCCGCGGCGGCTTCCGCAGCGGCGCCTGAAAGCAGGCCAGCGCTGATGACAGCACCCAAATCCAGAACCATCTCACCAATCGCGACCCCACCGCGCGGCGCTTCCCCGACGCGGCTAAAGATGCCGAAGGGCAGGTTCTGGATCGGGAAATCCTGTCCCGGCTGATTGGCGGTGGCGACCCAGCTTTTCAGGCCTGGGTCATGGGTGGCATCCATTTGGGCGTTCCTTGGGTTTTATGGGGCGATCATGGCCTGCCGGGGCGGGAGTGCAAGCCCAGTTGTGACAGGGTGGGAAAACGCGCTGTTTCGGCCTATTCTGCGGGCAAAGCCCAGGAGGACCCAGATGCTCGACGCCACCACCAAGCTACCCTTGAAGGACCCCGCCCTGTTCCGTCAGGCGAATTACATCGCCGGCGCCTGGGTACAGGCTGATAGCGGCAAGAAAATTGCCGTGCGTAATCCCGCAACCGGTGAGGTGATTGGCGAAGTTCCCGCCATGGGTCAGGCCGAGACGCGCCGCGCCATTGAAGCCGCCAATGCCGCCTGGCCGGCCTGGCGGGCGATGCTGGCCAAAGATCGCGCTGCGATCCTGCATAAGATCGCAGCCCTCATGCATGAAAACGCCGATGATCTGGCCGCGATCATGACGGCAGAGCAAGGCAAGCCACTCGCCGAAGCCAAGGGCGAGGTTGTTTATGCCGCATCCTTCATTGAATGGTTCGCCGATGAAGGCCGCCGCATTCAAGGCGAGACGATTCCGCAAAACGCCAAGGGCCGGCGCATTCTGGTGACCAAGGAACCGATTGGCGTTTTTGCCGCCATCACGCCGTGGAATTTCCCTGCGGCGATGATCACCCGCAAGGCCGGGCCCGGTTGGGCTGCGGGCTGCACGGGTGTTATTCGTCCCGCCTCGCAAACGCCCTTTTCCGCCTTGGCCTTGGCGGTGCTTGCCGAACGCGCCGGCATGCCTTCCGGCGTGTGCAATGTGATTACCGGGCCGTCCGGTGAGACGGGGAAGGAGCTGACGAGCAACCCGATCATTCGGAAGCTGTCCTTTACGGGTTCGACGGAGGTGGGGCGCGTGCTGCTCGCGGAATGTGCGGCGACGGTGAAAAAGACCTCCATGGAATTGGGCGGCAATGCGCCCTTTATCGTGTTTGATGATGCGGATTTGGATGCTGCGGTGGCGGGGGCGATGGCGTCCAAATATCGCAATACCGGGCAGACTTGTGTGTGTGCCAATCGGCTTTTTGTGCAGGATGGCGTTTATGAAGCCTTCGCCGCCAAGCTAAAGACAGCGGTGGAAGGGCTGAAGGTCGGCAACGGCATGGAACCTGGCGTGACGCAGGGACCGCTGATCAATGCCGATGCGGTGGCGAAGGTTGAAGAACATATCGCCGATGCTTTGGCGCAAGGTGCCAGCATCATCACCGGCGGCAAGCGCCATGCACGCGGCGGCAATTTCTTTGAACCGACGGTGCTTTCCAATGTGCCGCGCGGTGCCAAGATTTTCGGTGAGGAAACCTTCGGCCCGGTCGCCCCGCTATTCCGCTTCAAGACCGAAGAGGAAGCGATCAAGTTGGCAAATGATACGGAATTCGGCCTCGCCGCCTATTTTTACGCCCGCGATGTCGGGCGCATCTTCCGCGTGGCGGAAGCGTTGGAATACGGCATTATCGGCATCAATGAAGGCATCATCTCCACGGCGGAAGTGCCCTTTGGCGGCTTCAAGCAATCGGGCCTTGGGCGTGAGGGCAGCCATATGGGGATCGAAGAATATCTTGAAGTGAAATACCTGGCCCTTGGTGGTATCGGCACGTGACCGCCGCGATTTATCTGGAAGACCTGTTTCCGGGCCGGCGCTTCACCGCTGGCTCGGTGATGGTTGATGCCGAGGAAGTCAAACGCTTCGCCGCGCTTTACGATCCGCAGCCCTTCCATATGGATGAGGAAGCCGGGGCAGCACATCCGCTTTTTGGGCGTTTGGCCGCAAGTGGTTGGCATACTGCCGGCATGACCATGCGCCTGGTGGTGCAGGCCATTGGTGGTATCTCCGGCGGTATTGTCGGTGGCGGCGGTGAATTACAATGGACCAAGCCGGTCTATCCCGGTGATACGCTGCGCGTGGAAATCGAGGTGCTGGAAGTCGTCCCTTCACGTTCCCGCCCGGATCGCGGTAGCGCGCTGATGCGCAACACAACCTTCAACCAGCATGATGAGCCGGTGCAGATTTTCACGGTGCGGCTTGTTGTCCCGAAACGTCCCGTCTGATCCGTTTTACCGAGGGTTCCATGGCTTATGATTTTGATCTTTTCGTGATTGGTGGCGGGTCTGCCGGCGTGCGCTCCGCGCGCATCGCGGCTGGCCATGGCGCGCGGGTGGGTGTGGCGGAAGAACGCTTCTGGGGTGGCACTTGCGTGAATGTCGGCTGTGTGCCGAAAAAAATCATGGTGAATGCCGCCGAATATGGCGCCTGGGCGGAAGATGCGGCGGCCTTTGGCTGGTCCCTCGAAAATCACGGGCATGATTGGGCGAAGCTTGCCGCCGCGCGCGATGCCGAAGTGGCGCGGCTTTCGGGCATCTATGGCCGCCTGTTGGGGAATGCGGGTGTCACATCCTTCGATGCGCGGGCAACGTTTCTGGATGCGCATACGCTTGATGTCGGCGGCAAGCGCGTGACGGCAGAGCGCAT
>JADCFR010000514.1 GCA_020249415.1 Roseomonas sp.
CGTGCGCGCTTCGACGCGTGGATTGACCACCAGGAGATGCGGCGAAAAGCCAACAATCGCGATGCCTTCGAAATCGGTCACGGTGTTGTAGGGCATGCGCGAGACCATGGCCGGCACGGGGGCGAGGGAGCTATTGATCAGCAGCGTATAGCCATCCGCCGGGGCGCGGGCCGCCGCCTCAGACCCGATCACACTGCCGGCGCCAGCGCGGTTTTCGACGATCATCGGCTGGCCGAGGATCTGGCCGACGGCCTCAGCCAGGATGCGGCCAACGATATCATTGGAACCGCCCGGTGCGGCGGCCACGATCAGGCGGATCGGGCGCGTGGGGCGCCAAGCGCCCTGCGCGCGCAGGATGCTGGGGGCCAGACCTGCTGACAGGGCAAGGCCAAGAGCTGTTCTACGCTGCATCATGAGTGGATTTCCTCCTTCGCCATTTGCTTTTGCTTGGATCCGCCGCTTCCTTGGCAAGGCTGCGGCGAGGATCATGTCACCCGACAAGGAGCAGGATGCTATCAGACAACATCACCTGCGCGAAGCCGCTTTGCGCGGGGCCATGAAGGGCGAAGCACCCGGATGATGTTTTGGTTGGGATCAGCCCAAGGGTTTGAGCGGGGGATCGGCAGGACTGCCCTCTGCCGCGGCTTCTTCCAGCGCAATCTCAGCGGCGGCGATGGCCAAATGGCTGGCAATGGCGTCATCAAGCGCCACGCGCGTGAGCCCACCAGGCGCCTCCGGATGCGGCAGGCCGGCTTCAAGCTGCGCCCCCTGCACCAGGATCGCGGCATAGGTTTCAAGCAGGATTTCAATGGCGGTGAAATTGGCCGGCGCCTCTTCCCGCCTGATCGCGATGCCATCCGCCAGATCGCCGACGCGATAGGCTTTGCCCTGAAATACCACGCCCTGATCGGGCAGCAGCAGCAGATCCGCCTTGGGCGCTATGGTCCCCAGCACGCCGGGCATGACGCGAAAGATCGGACCCCGATAGGGGATTTGCCGAATGCCAAGCACAGGCTGGAAGGGGGCGACGCCCGGCGTGACGGCAAGCAGCACCACGCCAGGGCCAAGCTTGGCGGCCAGCCTATCGCCGCGCGTGGTCATCACCCGCGTTTCCGCTGCCATGCCCTTCATCGCTGCCTTGCCCTTTGCCCCCTTGCCCATGGCTACATAGACGCGCAAGCGCCGAGAGCAAAAGCCCCAGCCAGGCGGCGCGGCACGCGGCATGCTGAGCAAGTCCCGAAAACCCCTGTCTTTGACGGATGCCGCACCCCATGCCGCTTGACCTTGCCACCCTGCCCGCCCCCCCGGAGACCCGCCCAACCCGTGCGGAAGGCATCGCCGCTGCGCTGGCCGAGGCAATCACGCGGGGCGAAATCCCCCCCGGCACAACGCTGGAAGAAGAGCGCTTGGCCCTGGCCCATGGCGCATCGCGCACCCCGGTGCGTGAGGCCTTGCGCCTATTGGTCGCAACCGGCCTGGTGGAACAGCGCCCCAGGCGTGGCGCGGTGGTGGCGCGGCCTGAACCGCGGCGCGTGGCCGAGATGTTCGCCGTGATGGCAGAGCTTGAGGCGATCTGCGCCCGGCTTTGTGCGGAAGCCATGCCGCGCAAGGAAAAAACCAAATTGAAGGCGCGGCATGAGGCAATGGCGCGGCTGGTCTCAGCGCAGGATGTGGCAGGGTATCGCGCGGCCAATGTCGCATTTCATGAGGCGCTGTATCAGGGTGCCGGCAATGCCTATTTGGCGGAGCTGGCCGAGGTGACGCGCCGACGCCTCGCCCCGTTTCGCGCTGCGCAGCTTGGCGGCAAGGATCGGCTGGCGGCTTCCCATGCGGAGCACGGTGCCATCATGGCAGCCATCTGCGCGGGTGATGGCGCGGCGGCAGCGGCGGCGGTGCGCGCCCATTTGGCGGCGACCGAAGGCAGCCTGGGTGTGATGGCGGGGCAGGAAGCGCGCTTCTGAAACCCGCCGCGCGCTTGGGCAAATGCTTGGCGTGCCGCCCAAATTGTATGCAGAACTGTATACAATTGGCGCCGCCAGCCCGCTTTTCGGGCGGCACGCGGTTTGCGGATAGGGTCGCATGGATGTGACCTCCCTGCCCTTTCAACGCGCCGCTTTGCATGCGGCCTATCGCGCTGGCGTTTCGCCCGCCACGGTGATGGCCGAGGCGTTGCGTCGCCTAGAAACTGCGCATGATCCGGGGATTTTCCTGGATGTGACGCCACCCGAGGCCATTGCGGCGGCGATCAGCGCCCTGCCCGGCTTTGACCCGGTGGCCCATCCGCTTTGGGGCCTGCCGGTCGCGGTGAAAGATAACATTGCTGTCGCGGGCCGGCCCATGACCGCCGCCTGCCCGGCTTTCAGCCATATCCCGACGGAGGATGCCGAGGCGGTGCGTCGGCTCCGCGCCGCAGGGGCGATTATTCTGGGCAAGACCAATCTTGATCAATTCGCAACCGGCTTGGTTGGCGTGCGCACCCCTTATCCGGTGCCGCGCAATGCGGCTTCGCCGGATCACGTGCCGGGCGGGTCATCTTCCGGTTCGGCGGTCGCGGTGGCGCGCGGGATTGTGACGCTGGCGCTTGGCACGGATACGGCGGGTTCGGGACGCGTGCCGGCGGCGCTGAATGGGATTGTCGGGTTGAAGCCGAGCGTCGGCGCGGTCTCCACGCGCGGCGTGGTGCCGGCCTGCCGGAGCCTTGATTGCGTTTCCGTTTTTGCCACCTGCCTTGATGATGCCTGGGCTGGCTTTGCTGTCTTGGCCGGTGAGGATCGTGCCGATCCCTTCAGCCGTGCCATTGCCTGGCAGGAACCGGGTGCGCTGCCCGCGCGCATCGCCGTGCCGTGTGCGGCGGATACGCATTTGGATGATGCGGCGGGACGCGCGGCCTGGGCGGCGGCTTTGGCTTTATTGCCTTCAGCAACAGAGGCCGCGATCACGGACATGCTGGATGCCGCCAAGCTTTTGTATGAAGGCCCCTGGGTCGCGGAACGCGC
>JADCFR010000515.1 GCA_020249415.1 Roseomonas sp.
ACGGTTTCGGTCAAGCCCGGCACACCCAGCACGGAGGGAATGCCAAGCGCGCGCAGCATGATCGCGGTATGGCCATCAGCCCCACCTTCATCAGTTGCCACACCGGCAATGCGCGCCGGGTCCAAAAGCGCCGCGTCCGAAGGTGTCAGTTCCTCAGCAATGAGAATGCACCCTTCCGGCAGGTTTTTCAGGCTGCGAAAGGGAGTCGCCGTCAGGTTGCGCGTGATGCGCCGCGCAATATCGCGCACCTCAGTCGCGCGGCGCGTAAGGCCCGCGCGGTCATCATCCTTGGCGGCCAGAATGGCTTCCGCAATCGCTTCAGCCTCATCGGTGATGGCGGTCTCGGCGGCCAGCAATTCACTTTCGATCCTTTTGCGCGCCCCACGGATCAGCCGCGAATTGCCGAGCATGAGCAGATGCGCGTCCAATAGGGGCGCAATCTCCTCCTGCGCTTCTTCGGGCAGAATGCCGATGCGCGTCTTCAGCTTGGTGACCTGCTTACGCGAAAACGCCACCGCATCGGCCAGGCGCTGGCGTTCGGCTTCAATCGCCTCAGTCGTGATGCGCCGGCGCGGCGCTTCGGCGGGGGCTTCACTGGTATCGAAAGCGGGGCCCATCGCGATGCCGGGTGAAACCGCAATGCCGCGCAATTGCGTCTCTCGGCGGCGCGGGGCTTTGCTGGCGCGCGGGCGGGCGGGCGTTTCACTCTTCATGGAAACCCGCTTCCACCAGGGCGGCCACCGCATCCAGCGCTTCCTTTGCGTCCCAGCCTTCGGCTTGGATCACAATTTCAGCACCGCGCCCGGCACCCAGCATCATCAGCCCCATGATGGAAACAGCGGGTACGCTTTGCCCATCGCGCAGCACATTCACGCAAGCCGAATAGCGTTCCGCGAGTGTCACCAGCTTGGCAGCCGCACGGGCATGCAGGCCGCGGCTATTCGGGATGACAACGCTGCGGCGCAGCACCAGGCCGCCGGAAGAAGGGGCCGGGGTGGCTTCGTTCATTCCTTGGTGCTGCCATTTGGCTTGGCGCCCGCGACATCCCGGGCGAGCGCGATGTATTTCCGGCCTGCGGCCTTGGCGTGATCCAGTGCTTCATGCAGCGGTTCACTGCCGCGTACCTTCGCAAGTTTGACCAGTAGCGGCAGGTTCACGCCGGCCAGCACTTCCACCGGCTTGTCCTTTTCCACCATTTGCATGGCGAGGTTTGAAGGCGTGCCGCCATACATATCGGTCAGCACCACCACGCCATCGCCCTGGTCCACGCTTGTGATGCAGTCGCGTATTTCGCGTCGGCGCATATCCATATCATCATCGGGGCCGATGCAGACGGTGGCTACCGCTTGCTGTGGGCCGACAACATGTTCCATCGCCAGCCGCAATTCTTCGGCCAACCTGCCATGGGAAACCAGAACAAGACCAATCATGATACTTGCGAGAGGGCCTCCTGGCCCGAAGCGGTGGAAGCGCCAGAGGGGCTAGCCTGTCCGCCGGCAAGTTTCAATTCCCTGTGTGCCAGATCAACCCGCCACCCGGTCGCCCGGAGGTGGCCCGCCAGGCGTTCCGCGACAAGGACAGACCGATGCTTGCCCCCGGTGCAGCCGACCGCGATGGTGAAATATTTTTTCCCCTCGGCTGCGTAACGCGGGAGTAAAAGCTCAAGAAAATCCCGTAACCTCTGCCAAAAAGCCGAAAAATCCGGATCGGCTTCGATGAAGGCCGCCACCGGCGCCGCCTGCCCGGTCATGGGGCGCAGCATCGGATCATAATGCGGATTGCGCAAAAAGCGTACATCGAAAACCAAATCGGCTTCCCGAGGCAGCCCCTTCGGATAGGCGAAGGACAGCACGGAAACCGCGAGCCCCGCCGCCGCATCTGGGGCAAAGCGCCCTTCAATCATGCGCCGCAAATCCGCCAAAGGCAGTTCTGAGGTATCAATCGTCAGGTCCGCAGTATCGCGCAGCGCTTCCAGCAAGGCTTTTTCCCGCGCGATGCCATCCAATACGCGTGACCCCATGGGACCACCCGGCGCCAGCGGATGGCGACGGCGGGATTCGGTATAGCGGCGGAGCAGCGCCTCATCCTCGGCGGTTGCGAAAATCAGTGACACGTTGATGTCGGAGCGCAACCGCAGCCGTTCCAACACGCGCAGCACGGCAGCAGCATCGAAATCGCGCGTGCGCGCATCAATCCCGGCGGCCAAAGGCAGCACGCCATCGCCTACCAGCGATTCCAGAATGGAAATCGGCGGGTTGTCCACCGTCTCAAAACCCAAATCTTCCAGCACGCGCAGAATGGAGGCCTTGCCCGCGCCGGAAAGCCCGGTGACCAGGACAATATCGCGCACAGGGTTGGTCATGCCGCGAAGGCCCCGGCCTTTTGCTGAAGGCGTCCGGTGGCGGCGCCAAGTGCGTAAATCACCTTGTCGCAGGTAGAAGCTTCAAAAGCATGCAGCGTGATGCGTGGCACTGCGCCTGCGGGGCCTTGCCAAAAGGCCGCTTCCGGCAGGCGCGGCACATCGGCGCGTGCGGCTAAATCCACCACCAGACAAAGCCGCGCATTCTCCGCAACAGGCAGCCCAGTGAAAATCCCAAGCCCGCGAATTTCCAACATGCCGCGCAAGGCGGGCGGTGCGCTGAGCGCCCCGGCTTCAAGCATCACCTGATCATCCGCCACCAAATGCCAGCCGCGCCCGATCAGGCGCAGCACCAGATCGGATTTGCCCGCGCCGGATGGACCGCGGAACAGCACCGCATCTGACCCCCAAGCTGCTGCGCTTGCGTGGATGAGCATTTTTCGCCGGCACCATCGCGCCGGCCCCTTCCCGAGGCAGCGCCCTCACTGGCGCCTTTGCCTGAAGGGATCATGCCAGAAAGCCCAGCGCGCGGGAAGCGCTTGCCGGGGCGGGGCGGGCGGGGCAGGCTCGGCGCATGATTGATCGAAGCGATATCAGCGCCGCCATGGCGCGCATTGCCCCCCATATCCGGCGCACCCCGGTGCTGCGCCTCGCGCCGCAGAAATTGGGGACGGAACACCCGGTCACGCTGAAGCTGGAATTCCTGCAAGTGACGGGGTCCTTCAAGCCGCGCGGGGCTTTTAATCGCCTGCTGTCTGGCGCGATGCCGGCG
>JADCFR010000516.1 GCA_020249415.1 Roseomonas sp.
GCCCGCTTTCCAGCATGAATTCAGAAAGCTTCTGCCCGCGCATCGCGGCCGCGCGGTTGAACAACGCCTTGGTTTCCGCCGAGGCGCGGATTTGAATCACATCATCCTTCGGGCGGCTGGTAGCGGACATGAACAGCGACCTTCTTAAACAAGATTATCGCTAGTGTTTGTATGGCTATTGTCAATGTAAATGCCACAAGGGGCGCGGCACGGTCTCAAGTCACGCCGCCGTCACGCGCGACAGCGGATGTGCCTCTGCACTCAACCACAGCACCTCATTCGAACAAAGAACTGGGCGGCCAAGCCAGCAAGGTTTCCAGGCACCAACGCAAAATGCCCAAAAACAAATAGCATTTAAGCGACATCGCGCCCGGTCAGGGCCACCTAGGCAACCCCCGCCTCCGCCCCGTGAATCACCGAATCTTTCTCGGCATCCTCGCTCAATGATGCCCGGCGTATTCTTGCCGCCAACGCCTCACGTGCTTTTTTCAGCATTTCCCGGCCATAGGGCGGTTCGGGCGAATACTCAATCGCGAGCTGAATGGATTTCGCCACCTCCTCGCCAAAGGCTTCGGCGGCAATGGCCAGGGCGCAGTCGATTCCAGCCGTAACGCCACCACCGGTGATCAGATTGCCATCCTTGACGATATTCTCCGCAACGGGAATGGCGCCAAACAGGGACAGCATTTCAAGGCTCATCCAATGCGCTGCGGATCGCTTACCCTGCAAAAGCCCCGCCGCACCAAGCAACAAAGCGCCTGAGGTCACGCTGGTGATATAGCGTGCCGAAACCGCCCGCCGCCTGAGGAAAGCAAGGGTCTCCGCATCATCCAGCAGGGGGTTCATCCCTGCCCCACCCGGCACGCAGATCAAATCAAGGTCGGGGCAGTCTTCCATGGTGGTGTCCGGCAGAACGCGCATACCGCCGCTGGAACTCACGGGTGAAAGCGACTTCGCGACCAGAAACACTCTTGCATCTGGAAACTTTGTAAAAACCTCATAGGGCATAATCAGATCGAGCTGGGTTATTTCGGGAAATAACAAAAGGCCGATATTAAAAGGCATGGCCACGCGACTCCAAGTTTTGGATAAACTAGCCAGCCCTTAAGCCTTTATCAATTTTTTTATCATTCTGCGCGCCGATGCCGCAAAACAAGCATCATTTATCCGGCAGGGCTTCCGCCAAACATCATTTGGCTTGCCGCGCCTTGCTAAAACGCTCGGTTGGTGGGTAGCCTGCGCAATCGCAGGCGGCTTGGAAAGCACCGCGCAAATATGGGGCGATTGCCTTCCTTGAGCTCAACCCATGGTAGAGACAGGGACAATTGAGCCAGTCGTCCGGCTCTTCCAGAGACACGCCAAGGCCACAGATCCTAGCGGAGGAAACAAACTCAAATGAATGCCATCAAACAAACCATCACTTCGGGCAACACCGCCATTGGCACAACCGCAGGACCGAATATTGATGTCTCGGTCCTGGCCGATGCCGGTTTTGATTTCATCCTGTTCGACACGCAACACTCCCCCTGGGAGATCAAGCAGCTTGCCCCCTCCATTCAGGCGATGCGCGGCAAGAAGGCAGCCCCCCTGGTGCGGGTTGCTGCCAATCAGGCGGATCAGATCTGCTTCGCACTCGATGCCGGGGCGCGCGGCATCATTGCCCCCATGATCAATACGCGGGCCGAGGCCGAGGCGATGGTGCGGTCCTGCCGCTACTATCCGCTTGGCAATCGCAGCAATGCCGGCGTGCGCGGCGAATGGGGGGAGTTTCCCAAATACCGCGACTATCTGGATACGGTGAACCAGGAGCTTGTCATCATACCCATGATCGAAACCAGGCAGGCGTTGGAAAATCTGGATGCCATTGCATCGGTGCCGGGCGTTGACGTGCTGCTGATTGGGCCTTCCGATCTTTCCATCGAATTGGATGTGCCGCTCGATTATGCCTGCGATACATATCAGCGCGCATTGGATCAGATTGCAGCAACCGCCGCGAAGCATGGCGTTGCGGCGGGCATGTATTTCATCCCGCCTGGCATGGAGCCTCATTTCTTCGTTGATAAGGGCTTCAAATTCTTCACCATGCCCTGGGGGCCCTGGGCCAGCACGGGTATTCAGAACGCGATTGCGGGCATCAAGCGCTAAAGGAGACATCGTCTGGCGCCGGAAAAAGGGCGCCAGACAAGGCCGGGCCTTGGAAAAGCATTCAACGCTACGCGGTGTGGCGCTGATGGTGGTGGCCATGGGGGTGCTGCCGCTTTTGGATGTTTGCGCCAAGTTCCTCGGCCAGGGCGGCATTCCCATACTGCAAATCGTCTGGGCGCGCATGTTCTTCGGCGCCGTATTCATCCTGCCCTTCGCCTTGCGCGCGGTGGGACCGCGCGGGCTATTGCCGGAAAGGCCCGGCTTTCACACGGCGCGCGCGGCCTTTCTGCTGGGATCAACGGGCTTTTTCTTCGGCGCCATCACTTTCATGCCGATTGCCGATAGCCTCGCCATCTTTTTCGTGCAGCCCTTGCTGATCACCGCCCTTTCGCCGCTGCTGCTGAAGGAACATGTCGGCCCGCGCCGCTGGGCGGCGGTCGCGATTGGCTTTTGCGGCACGCTGATCATCATCCGGCCCGGCTTGCAGGACTTCAACCCAGGCATGGCGCTGGCCTTTGCCTCTGGCACCTGCATGGCGCTTTACATGCTGATCACGCGCCGGCTCGCGCGGGATGAAGACCCGCTGATGACGACCTTCCACACCAGCCTGATGGGCGCCGCGATGATGAGCCTGACGCTGCCCTTTTTGTGGCAGCCGCCCGATGCCAAGGAATGGGGCTTATTGCTGTTGCTGGCAGCAATTGCCGTGGCCGGGCATTTCCTGATTGCGCGCGCCTATACCATGGCCGAGGCGTCCCTGCTGGCGCCGCTGGCCTATACGGAAATGATCATGGCGACGCTGGCCGGCTGGTGGTTCTTTGGCGAAATGCCGGATCGCTGGACCTTTGCGGGTGTCGCGATCCTGATTGCCTGCGCGATTTATATTTCCGTGCGCGAGAGGGTGAAGCGCGTCACAACAGCGCGGGAGTTTGAGCAACCCTGAGGCAAATACTGCGCGGGATTGGTCCACCCCATGAATAGCGTCGGATCGGCATCACGACCCTTCAGTTCCGCATCACCGTGGATCGCCCGAAAGGCTTGGTCGTAAAACCTCTGCCAGCGAACCAAGGATCCGCCCATGACCGACAAGAGGTCCCCACCATGGCCGCACGCATCAATGATCTGCTGGTGCTGGGGCGAGGTATCTCGAAGACCGATCTGGCAAAATATTTGCGCGACCGCGCTGCGATGCTGCAAACCTATATCATGGGAATGCTACAGGCCATCAAGGCGCCTATTCCACCCGGATCCCCGCCTTGGCCACCACATCGGCCCACATCGCCACCTCGCGCCGCAGCACAGCATCAAATTCAGCGGGGCTTTGCCCACCGGGTTCCGTGCCCAGTTCCAGGATGCGCTGCGTCAGATCAGGCGCGGCAATCGCCGCCGCAATCGCTTCATGGAGCTGCGCCTGAATGGCAGCGGGGGTGCGTGCCGGCAGGAAGGCCGCGACCCAGGTATCAGCTTCAAACCCCGGCACGGTTTCCGCGACACTAGGCACATCCGGAAAGGCACGGTTGCGCGTGGGCGATGTGACCGCGATGGGCCTGATCTGCCCTGACCGCGCCAGCCCTGCCGAGGCCGTCAGCGAATCAAAGCCAAGCTGCACATTACCCGCCGCCAAATCCTGCAAGGCAGGGCCGGAGCCGCGATAGGGGATATATTGAATATCCACCCCGGTAGTGAGCCGAAACAACTCCGCCCCCAAATGCGGCCCACCGCCGGGTGAGCCCGCCGTGTAATTCAGCTTGCCTGGATTGGCCCTGGCATAGGCGAGCAATTCGGCAATGGTCCGGATGGGCAGGCTTGGTGTTGCGGTCACCAGCATGGGCGTGCGCCCCAGCATGGTGATCGGCAAGAAGGCGCTTGGAATATCGAAAGGCGCCTTGTCCTTATGCGTCGTCGGCAGGATGGAATGGGCCGAGGCATTGATCAGCACCGTGTAACCATCGGGCGCCGCGCGGGCGACTTCCCCCATGCCAATAATGCCTGAAGCACCGGCGCGGTTTTCCACCACAATCTGCCAGCCCTTCTGTTCAGTGATCTTGCGCGCCACCAGACGGCCCAGAATGTCACTCGGCCCGCCAGGCGGGAAGGCGATCACAAAGCGGATGGGCGCGCTGGGCCAGGTACCCTGGGCGCGGACGATGGCGGGCGCCAAGAGGCCGGCGGCAAGCACCCCCCGACGAGACAAAAGCGGCATGGCCGAACACCCCTTCTCGCAAAGCATCAGCGTGACCCAGTTTCCCGGATCACGCCATAGCCTTGCTGGGCAGCGGGCGCGGCTTACGCCTTCAGCGTCGCCAAAGCCTCATTCAAGGTCTTGCTCGGGCGCATGGCGGCTGAGGTCTTCGCATCATTCGGCCGGTAATAGCCGCCCAATTCCTGCGGCTTGCCCTGGGCTGCGATCAGCTCCTCATAGATCTTCTTCTCATTGGCAGAGAGCATATCCGCCAGCGGCTTGAAGCGCGCCGCAAGGCCCGAGCTATTGTCGCGCGCGGCAAGCGCCTGCGCCCAGTAAAGTGCCAGGTAGAAATGGCTGCCGCGATTGTCGATCTCACCCACCTTGCGCGCGGGGGAGCGGTTATATTCCAGGATCTTGCCATTCGCCTCGTCCAGCGTCTCAGCCAGCACCTTCACATCCTGGTTATGCGTGGTCTGCGCCAGATGCTCGAGCGACGCGCCAAGGGCGAGGAACTCACCAAGCGAATCCCAGCGGAGGTAACCTTCCTGCTGGAATTGCTCGACATGCTTCGGCGCCGAACCGCCAGCGCCGGTTTCAAACAAGCCGCCACCATTCAGCAAAGGCACAATGGAAAGCATCTTGGCCGAGGTGCCGAGTTCCATGATCGGGAACAAATCGGTCAGATAGTCGCGCAGCACATTGCCGGTGACGGAGATGGTATCGAGCCCCTTGCGAATACGATCAAGCGAAAATTGCATCGCCTCAACCGAACCCAGGATGCGGATATCAAGCCCTGAGGTATCGTGGTCCTTCAGGTATTTCTGGACCTTCTTGATCAATTCAGCATCATGGGCGCGCTTGGCATCCAGCCAGAAGACCGCGGGCGTATTGGTCAGCCGCGCGCGGCGCACGCCAAGCTTCACCCAATCCTGAATGGGCGCATCCTTCACCTGGCACATGCGGAAGATATCGCCGGTCTCCACCGGGCGTGAGAGCAGCACGCTGCCATCATCAGCGACCACACGCACTTCCCCATCGGCGGCCAATTCGAAGGTCTTGTCGTGGGAGCCATATTCCTCCGCCTGCTGCGCCATCAGCCCGACATTGGGAACCGTGCCCATGGTCTTCGGGTCAAAGGCGCCATTGGTCTTGCAGTCTTCA
>JADCFR010000517.1 GCA_020249415.1 Roseomonas sp.
CCCGCTGGCGGCGCTGACACCAGGTTTTCTGCGCGGCATTTTCGGCATTGGTCAGGAACCGGCGGGGCAGGCGCCGCGGCAGTAAGCCATGTCTCTGGGGCTGGACCAGGGGGCCTTCTTTGGGGATGGTAGACTTTTCAAGGTCGGAGGAATGCTCCATGCAATTCAACAGCGGCGCTTGGCGGATTGATGTGCTGATCCAGGGCTATCCCGGAAAATCCACGGAGCATGGGGGCCTCGGTTGGAGCACGGTTGCGCTGCTGCGCGGCCATGGCCGGATCGTTGTGCTGGATGGCGGCGGCTATGGCATGCGCAAGCCCCTGGTCGAGGCGCTGGGTAGGCAGGGCGTGAAGCTCTCCGACGTGACCGACTTGCTCATCAGCCATTTGCATCATGATCATGTGGTGAATTGGCCGATGTTTCGCGATGCGCGCATTCATGTGGGCCGCAAGGAATTGGCCTGGGCGCTTGGCGTGGGTTGGGGAGAGACCGCCGTGCCCGAACATGCGGTGGAAGCGCTGAGCCGTTGGCCGACGATGCAATTGATGGATGATGGGCAGGAGGTGCTGCCCGGCATCACCGCGCATCTTTCGCCCGGTCATACGCCTGGGCATTTGCTGTTCCTGATTGAAGGCGCGCCCCAGGCGGTGGTGCTGTTGCAGGATGCGGTGAAGAATCGTGTGGAACTTATGACGCGGACCACGGATATGACCTATGACCCGGCCGTCAGCCGCGCCACCATTGAAATGGTCTGGGAGATTTGCCGCAGCCATCCGGGCTGTGTGCTGATCCCCGGCCATGATGTGCCGGTCATGGTGGAAAATGGCGCACCCCGCGCGCTGTCAAGCCACAGTGCCGGCATCCGGTCCTGGTTCGGCAAGGATTTGCAGGACACGACGATGTTTTCTCTGGCTGAACCTGCCGCCTGAACACGGCACATCGTAAAGGACAGAATGATGGATCAACAGCAAGCCCATGATGCGCTGCGCGCCGAAGGCCGTGGGGTGATGCGCGAGGTACTGGGCCGCGCCTATATGGAAAAGCGCGATGCCGGTACCAATCCCTTCAACGCCGCCGTGCGCCGGCTTTCGGAGGAATTCGCCTATGCCACGCTGTGGCAAAGGCCGGGGCTTGATCGGCGCGAACGCAGCCTGATTACGCTTGCCATGATCTGCGCGCTTAATCGCCCGCATGAGCTGCGCATCCATCTGGTTGCGGCGCTGAATAATGGCTGCACCGCTGAGGAGATTTCAGAGATCTTCACCCATGCCGTTGCCTATTGCGGCTTTCCCGCCGCGATTGATGCGCTGCGCGTCGCTGAGGAAGTGCTGAAGGAACAAGGCAAGCTTTGACGCGCGGTCTTCGGCGCTTCAGGCAGGCCTGTGGGGCGCGGTGCGTAGCCCCCGCAGCACCAACCAAGCCCCCACCGCAATCATCGGCAGTGACAGCAATTGCCCCATGGTCGCGCCGGCAAACAGGAACCCCAAATGCGCATCGGGCTGGCGGAAAAATTCGCCCGTAAAGCGCGCCACGCCATAACCCGCCAGAAACACGCCCGAAAGCACGCCAGCACGCGCGCGCACCGATGGGCGGAAAACCAGCACCATCAGCAGGATGAACAGGCACAAGCCCTCAAGCCCCGCCTGGTAAAGCTGCGACGGGTGGCGCGGATCGGGCCCAGCGCCCGGGAATACCATGGCCCAGGGCACATCACTCACGCGGCCCCACAACTCGCCATTGATGAAATTCGCAAGTCTTCCCAGGAAAAGCCCAATCGGCACCACGCAGACCACACGATCGGAAAACGCCACCCAATCCAGCTTGTATCGGCGCGCAAAGAAAAACAGCGCCAGAATCACGCCTAGCGCACCGCCATGGAAGGACATGCCGCCCTGCCACAAGTAGAAAATCTCCCAAGGCGCCCGCAAGAAAATATCGGGGCGATAGAAGATCACATAACCAAAACGCCCACCCAGAATAATGCCAAGCGTGACCCAGGTGACGAAATCATCCACCTGTTCGGGCGTCGCCACTTTCGGCCCCAGCACCACCAAGCGCCGCGCGAGCCGCCAGCCCAGGACAATCCCAGCGATATAGGCGAGCGCGTACCAGCGAATGGCGAAGGGCCCGATCTGCACCAGCACCGGGTCAATCATCGGAAAGGGCAGGGCGAAGAACATCAGGTGAAAGGATCCTCGGCGCGCAGCAGCACATCACGCACATAGGCAGCGACACCGGCTTCCAGCGTGATAGGGTTCTTGCGAAAGCCCACCGCACGCAGGCGTTCCATGCGCGCTTCGGTGAAATACTGGTAATTGCCCTTCAAATCATCGGGCATCGGCACAAAGCGAATATCGGGCGCACGGTCCAAGGCGGCGTAGATGGCGCGCGCCAGGTCAAGAAAACTCCGCGCCTGGCCGCTGCCGATATTGAACAGGCCCGAAACATTGGGATTGTCATGCAGCCACAGCATCGCCGCCACACAATCATCCACATGCACGAAATCGCGCTGCTGTGCGCCATCGGCGATGCCGTCGTGATCTGAGGCGAAAAGTGTGGCGGCTTGCCCGGCCATGATCTGGCGGAATTTATGCAAGACCACACTCGCCATGCGGCCCTTATGGTGTTCATTCGGGCCATAGACATTGAAGAAGCGCAACCCCGCCCATTGCGGCGGCCGCGCCTGCCCGCGCGAGAGCATCTGCGCCACGCGCCGATCGAAGGCGAGCTTCGACCAGCCATAAAGGTTCAAGGGCCGCAGCTTCGCCAATGCCGCTTCGGAAGAATCATCATCAAAGCCAAGCGCCCCATCGCCATAGGTCGCGGCGGAAGATGCGTAGATGAAGGGCACGCCGCGCTTGGCGCACCAATCCCACAGGCGCTGCGACAGGGTGATGTTCACCGCCGCCACCAGATCGCCATCGGATTCCGTGGTGGCGCTGATCGCGCCCATATGAAACACCGCTTCGACGGGCGCGTGGGCGCCCAGGAAATCCCACAGCGCCTCGGGCGGGATCACGCCGGCGATGGGATGCTTGGCCAAATTGCGCCATTTCACCCCTTGGCGCAGGCGGTCCACCACCATCACCTCCGCCCCGCGGGCGCAAAGTGCTGCAACCAGGTTGGAGCCGATGAAACCGGCCCCGCCGGTGACAATATGCATGGGCGGTCTTTGCAACCTCGGCCTTGAGCGATCAGGCTCAAGCGTATAGGCCGTGGGTGGATGGACCGGCAAGCAAGGGCCGAAAGGACAGGGCGATGAAGCATCAGGGTAGCGGGCGCGCGCGGGTGATGGATGATTTGGCCGGCATGGCGGGCGGTGCCTTTTCGGTGCTGACCGGCATCCGCGCGGAGATCGAGGCCATCGCCAAAGCCCAGGCCGAGGCGATGATCCGCCGGCTCGATCTGGTCCGGCGCGAGGAATTGGACGCTGCCATGGATGTGGCGCGCCGCGCGCGGGAACAGGCAGAGGACCTCGCCGCGCGGGTGGCGGCTTTGGAATCCCGCCCAGCGCCGAAATCGGGCGGCAAATCCTCATCTTCTACATGAAGACAGGATTGTAACCTATTCGCCCTTGCAGTGGGATTCCGCACCTGCGTAATCTCGCGCTTGTGGTCGCCGGCCCGATTCGCACACCAGATGTTGGGGTGCAGGCTGGCTGATCGGAAAGGGGGGTTTTCCGATGTCAGCCTCACTACACATTGAAATTGATCGCGTTATCAATCCCTTGGATGTGCTGGAACAGATCATTTCCGGCAATGAATGGGTGTTTGAACGCCGGTCTGATGACGAAATGGCCGCCGAGGCACCGGGGAAATGGTGCGATTACGGGCTGCATTTCTCCTGGTCTTCCGAGATGAGCGCCATGGCCTTCACCTGCGCCTTTGACCTGAAAGTGCCCGCGGCGCGGCGGGAAAAGCTTTATGAATTGCTTGCACTCGCCAATGACCGGCTCTGGATCGGGCATTTCGGCATTGAATCGGAAGAAGGCGTGCCGGTGTTTCGCCATTCCGTGCTGCTGCGCGGCGCGCCGGGGGCCTCGGCGGAAAGTCTGGAAGATATGGTGGATATCGCGCTGACGGAATGTGAGCGCTTCTTCCCCGCCTTCCAATTCGTGCTGTGGGGCGGGAAGAGCCCAGCCGAGGCGCTGGCCGCCGCCATGCTGGATTGCGTGGGCGAGGCGTAATGGCTTGATCCTGCGCGGGTGATTGCCCGCGCCGGGTTTCAAAGGCAAGCTGGGGGCATGAGCGAAAAACTCCCCCCGATCCTTCTGATTGGCTGCGGCAAGATGGGCGGCGCAATGCTGTCCGGCTGGCTGGAGCAAGGTTTGTCTGATGCCGTGGTGGTGGAACCCCATGCGCCGGCGGTGGCCGCCTTTGCCGGGCGGGTGCGTGTGGTGGCGGATGCCGCCGCCATCCCGGCCGATTTCCGCCCCGCTGCCGTGGTGGCCGCGATCAAGCCGCAGGAGGCGCCGGTAAGCCTGCCGGCCTATGCGCGCTTTGCCGGTCAGGGCGCCTTGTTTCTGTCCATCATGGCAGGGCGGTCCATTGCTTCCATGCAGGCAGCGCTTGGTGCCGGCACCGCGGTGGTGCGCGCCATGCCGAATACGCCGGCGGCCATCCGCCAAGGGTTCACGGCGGCCTTTGCCGGGCCTGGCGTGACCGCGACGCAAAAGGCGCTGGCCGATGCGTTGCTCGCCGCCATTGGCGAGGTGGCCTGGGTGGCGCAGGAAGATCAGATCAATCCCGTCACCGCGGTCTCGGGCGGCGGCCCGGCCTATGTGTTTCTGCTGGCCGAGGTGTTGGAAGCGGCCGCGGTGGAACAGGGCCTGCCGCGCGATCTGGCGCGGCGCATGGCGCGGGCAACGGTGGCGGGGTCTGGCGCCTTATTGGGGGCAAGTGAACAGGACGCTGCCGATTTGCGCCGCGCCGTGACCAGCCCCAAGGGTACCACGGAACGCGCGCTGGCGGTCTTGATGGAACCGGATGCTTGGCCCAAATGCATGTCGCATGCTATCCAGGCCGCGACGGACAGGGCGCGGGAATTGGCGGGTTAGGGGTCAGACGATGGAATTGGGCCGGGCGGCGTTTACACCCATCACGGATCGCGAAGCGGCGAAACGGTTTTTTGCGAGTACGGTGGGGCGTATTGAGGTCGAGACCCATTCCTATTGCAACCGCCGCTGTTCCTATTGCCCCAATGTGGTCGGTGATCGTCTCGGTGAGAATGTTCGGATGGAAGAACCGGTCTGGCGACTGGTTTTGGATAATCTCGCTGAAATTGGCTACAACCGTAATTTCGTCATGAACAGCTATAATGAGCCCTTGGCTGATCGGGCGATTCTGGATCGGATCCGCGAAGCGCGCGCAGCCATGCCAAAAGCGCGGCTGATGATCTACACGAATGGCGATTACCTGGACCCGGATTACATTGAAGCCCTGGCGGAAGCCGGGCTGAATTACATGCATATTTCGATCCATATGCGCAAGGATGACCGGTATTCCGATATCTACGCCATCAATCGCATGCTGGAAATTTCGGTGCGCGCGGGGATCGCTGCGCGCATCAAGACTGTGCGATCCAACGAATACATCATCGCTGCCATGCCGCATTCGCGGATAGAGATTGAAACACGCGCGATCAATTTCATGCGCAATGGTACGGATCGTGGTGGCCTATTGCCGGATATCACGCCGGCTGCGAAACGCACCGCCCCCTGCTTTTTTCCCTTCGCGCATTTCATCATCGGCTTTTCCGGCAATATCGTGCCCTGCTGCCACATCCGGAGCGACCGCCCGGAGCATGAGGAATATCTCATCGGCAATCTGACAGAATATGGCAGTATTTTCCAAGCCTTCGCCAGCCAGCGCGCAGTGGAATGGCGGCGCGAATTGGTGAGCACGCAGGAAAAGAAAAAGCCCTGCGATACCTGCACCGCAGCCTTTTTGCAGGGCCCGCAAGCCGCCGCCGCTTTTGATCAGGCTTGGCGGGCGCATGTGCTGCCGAGCTCGGCCCCGGCACCGGCCTTGGTGAAGTAGCCAACCAGCGCCGTATCATTGCCATGACCGAGACACCCCCAGACGAAGCGCTGATCGCCGCACTCTGGCGCGTGATAGCCTCTCATGGCTGGCCTGGGCTTTCCATGCGTCGGCTTGCTGCCGAAGCGGGGACGAATATCGCCAGCCTGCGCGAAGGCTTCCCGACCCGGCTGGATGTTCTGCTGCTGCATGGGCGGGTGATGGATCAGGCGGTGCTGGCTGGCACCATTCCGGGCCAGGGTGGGTCTGCGCGGGACCGCATTTTTGATGTGCTGATGCGCCGGCTGGATGCCATGCAGCCACATCGGGCGGGCATTCTCCGCCTGTTCGAGGATATGCGCCGCGACCCTGCGCTGGCGCTCGCGCTCGCGCCCCATATCGGCGTCGCCATGCGCTGGATGCTGGAAGCGGCGGAGGTTGAGGCGAAAAGCTGCGAGGCTCGGCTGCTGGCACTCGGGCTTGCTGGCGTGTGGCTGGCGACCATCCGCGCCTGGGCGCGCGATGAAAGCCCCGATATGGGGGCCACCATGGCCGCGCTCGATTCAGCGCTCGATCGGGCGGAACGGATCGCGCGCCCGCTGGGGCTGCTCCGCAATGAGGCCGCGCCGCCCCCGGCCGGGGAAGCCGCCGAAACTTCGTGACCTTCCGCGCAGGCGGTCTATACTGGGGCATCACCCCCGGAGACCCCTCATGAGCGACCCCTTCAGCTTCAAGCCCAACCTCGACATCACCAAAATCATGGCCGAGTTTCGGCTGCCCGCCATGCCGGATATGACGGAACTCGCCAAGGCGCAGCAGAAGAATCTGGAAGCCATCACGGCGGCCAATAAGGTTGCGCTGGAAGGCGCCCGCGCGGTAGCCGAACGGCATATGGAGATTGTGCAGCAATCGGTCGCGGAAATGCAGGATGCGATGCGCAGCATGGCAAGCCCTGGCAATATGCAGGAACAGGCCGCTAAGCGCGCCGAAATGACCAAGGCCGCTTATGAACGCGCCGTTGGGCAAATGCAGGAATTGGCCGATCTGATCCAGAAATCGAGCGGTGAGGCGCTTTCAGTGCTGCATAAGCGCTTTTCCGAGGCGATGGAGGAGGTGAAGAACCTCTCCACCGACAAGAAGGCGTGATTCGCGTGGCGCGGGGGCTGCCCCCGCGCCAATGTTTTCAGCCGAGATGCTTGGCAAAGAACGCCAGCGTGCGTTCCTGCGCAAGCGCGGCATCCTTCGCCACATAGGAACCGCGCTCATCACAGCCAAAGCCGTGGCCGGCGCCCATATAGACGAAGATTTCCACTTCCTTGCGCGCGGCGCGGATGGCGTCCACGTCGGTCATGGGGATTGAGGCATCGGTTTCGCCGAAATGAAGCTGCGTCGGGCAATTCGGCACTTCATCCTTCGCCGCCGCAATGCCACCGCCATACCAGCCGACCGAGGCCGAGAAGGCGCTGGTGCGTGTGGCACCATGCCAGGCGACCGTGCCGCCCCAGCAATAGCCGACAATGCCGCGCTTGGCCTGGCGCGGCAGGGCGGCGGCAGCGGCCAGCACATCCAGAACGGTCTTGCCCGCATCAATCTTGCCGCGCAATTCGCGCCCGCGCGCCAGATCGGCGGCGTCATAGCCAAGCTCCACATCGCGCTCGGCCCGGTCGAAAAGCTGCGGTGCGATGACCGCGTAACCAGCGGCGGCGAAGTCATCGCAAAGCTTGCGGATATGGCGGTTCACGCCAAAGATTTCCTGCGTCACCACCAGGGCGCGCGGCGCATCCTGCGGGCCGGTGCGATAGGCTTGCAGGCGAAAACCATCAGCAGCGGTGAGTGAGATCATGGGCATGGGCGTTTTCCTTCCAAGGGAGATGGGCTTATCCTGATGGCATGGCTGAAATCGTCAACCTGAAGCGCGTCCGAAAAGCGAGAGCGCGGTCTAAAGCGGATGCCAAGGCCGCCGAAAACCGCGCCCATTACGGCCAGACCAAGGCCGAACGCGCGCGCCTGGCGGCTGAGAAGGCCAAGCTGCGTGCCGTGATTGAG
>JADCFR010000518.1 GCA_020249415.1 Roseomonas sp.
GCGGGGAAAGCCCCAAAACAGGCCATCACCGCCGTCATGCGAAAGCTCATCATCCTCGCAAACGCGCTACTCAAAAAAGGTAGAAAATGGCAACCACGAGTGGCTTGACCATCACGGATACTTTAGCCCGTTTGATCATCAAAGCGCCGCCGCCACGCGACGCTGAGCTTCTCCGGCCCCGCAATATCATAGGCAATATCGCGCCAGCGCATGTGCCGCGCCGCCACCGAGGAGAGAATGACCAGCAATAGCGCAAGCACCGTCAATGGCGGTAAAAGCGCCATCACGACCTGACGCCAAATCTCAGCCCCGCTCATGGGGGAGGCGATCTTCTCGGCCACCGCAAGATGGCAGCGCAGCGCTGCAATCCGCAGCAGCAGGATCATCGCAAGACAAAGCTGCGCAACAACATGGCCACCCATGCTTGCCGCCAGTAACAGCAGAATGCCGAAGGCGTGCAGCGTGGTCACCCCCAAGGCCATGGCAGGTGCAGCCGGTTGATAATGCCAGCCATATTGAAATTGCCGCCGATAGAAAGCCAAGCCGCGCGCAGCACTTGGCAGCGGCACCAGCAGCGCGCGACGCGTCAATATCCGCATGCTGAGCGCGCGCGCCTTGAGCCCCGCCGAAAGATCATCCACCAATTGCCGCGCATAAAGCCGCGGCAGATCAAGCCGGCGCAGCGCCGCAGCACTATACGCAGTCGATCCACCCCATAAGACAGTAATTCCTTTCAACCTTGGCAATAGCGCCACGCCGTGATCCAGCCAGGCAATCGCCTGCGCTACCCATCCCGCGCTACCCGGTTGCAGCCAGCGATAGCCGGTGACGATATCATAGCGCCCATCCAGGATGGGGCCGACAAGACAGCCGAGCCAATAGGGCTGCGGCCTGATATCGCCATCCAGCACAACAATCGCGTCATCATGCTGATCAATCAGCGCCATCGCCGCGGCAAGATTGGCGCATTTCTGCGCTGTCACCTCAGCCTCACCAGCGATGACGCAGTCCAGCGAAAAGGGCAGCCGATCAGCCAGCGCGCGGGATTGCGCCAAGGCAGGATCAGCCGCGCTTTCAACGGCAATGATCAGCCGCCGCGCTGGAAATTCCTGCGCTGCCAGCGCGGCGAAAAGTGCTGCCAGCCCAGGCTGATCACCGCGCAGCGCCAGCACAAGCGAAACCCGGCCCGCCCGATCCGCGCCCGCGCGCCGCAGGCTTCGCAAATGCCAGATGGATAACAGCAAAAAGCCAAGCGTGATCAGCAATGAAACACTGCCCAAAACCCAAGCCAGCCAGATCATGCGCGCGTCTCACGCCGCGCCAGCAGCATCGGTAAGCCACCATCGGGCCGCAAGGTCAGCCTGAGCTTCGGCATGACACGATGCCCAGGCGCGACCCGGAAATCCAGGCGCCGCAACAGCACCGGCAGAAACACCAGCATCTCGGCCATGCCAAAGGCAGCGCCGGCACAAACCCGCGGGCCAAGTCCGAAAGGGATATGCGCAAAACGCGGCGGTTTCACCGGCGCATCCGGCAGGAAGCGCGCCGGGCGGAATTCATGCGGCGCATCCCAAATCAGCCCATTGCGCTGCAATAGCCAGGGCAGGCAGGCAACCGTCCCGCCCTTGCGGATATCCCAACGCCTGATGCGATCAGCGCGCATGGCCTGACGCGAGAGAATGGCAACCGGTGGGTAAAGCCGGAGCGTTTCCTGCACCACCGCACGGGTAAACACCAAGGCCGGCAGATCAGCCGCTTCCGGCGCGCGCCCATCCGCCAAAACTCCCTGCCATTCGGCGCGCAATTTTTCGAGTGTGGGCGCATGGCTTGCCGCCAGATAGAGCGCCCAAGCCAAGCCATTGGCCGAGGTCTCGCTACCTGCCAGCAGCATCATCGCAATCTCATCCACCAGCGCCGCGTGATGCAGCATAGCGCTACCATCATCGCGTCGCGTGGCGGCAAAACGGGCAAAGGGCGCGGTCAGCGCATGGCGCTGCAACAGGGCTTCAATCAAGGCGCGAATGTCGCGTGCAGCCTGACGTGCGCGGCGGCTTTGCGGCGTTGGCACCCAGCTTGGCAGGCCGAGCAGATGGGCCAGATCTATGTTTTCCGCCGCCTCCTGATAACGCGCGAAGGCGGCGGCCAATGCGTGCGCCGCTGCTGGTGCCACTTCGGGTCCAAAAACTGCCAGCATGACAATACGTGCGGTCGCAATCGCAAGATCAGGCGCGATATCACGCGGCGGCCCGCCGGCTGCCGCTTCCCATTGCGCGGCCAATTCGTCGGCCACTTGGATGAAGAGCGGATGGAATTGCCGAAGCCCCGCCGGGTGCAGGGCCGGTGCAAGCGCTTCACGCCTTTCGCGCCAGGCTTCACCATGATTGATGAAAAGACTCTCACCAATCACGGGCGCCAAGGCGCCTTCCATATCATGCGATTTGCGGCCGTAAACATCGTCACGCAGGACGAAAACCTCTCGCACCAGATCGGGCGTATTGACGATGAGCATGCGCCGACCCAGCAAATGCAAGGGGATGCATTCCGCCTGATAGCTGCGGGCCAGCAAGCCGCTCAGAACATTGCCGCGCAGCAATCGGATCATTTCGAAAGGCCCGGGCAGGCTTTTGCGCGGTTCAGGAAAGGGGGGGATGAAGGGGGCAGCGGTCACGATGAAGCCGAGTATAGGCGCGAGCCTGGCGCGTGGCGAAATCTCATGCGGATAGCCCCGCCAGGACCAGCAATTTCCGCATCACACTTGGCAAGGCATGCGCCGCTTCTGCGGGTGTCAGCCATTCCCCCTCAGGCCGCTTGGCACGTTTCGGTAGCCGCGCGCGGTAAAGCTGCATGGTCAGCGCGAAGTGGGTGAAGACGTGCCGGGCTTGGCCTGCCTCTGGCTGCCAATCAAGCGCTAGGGGCGCTTGCGCCAGGGCCTCGGCCTCCGTCCAAACTGTTTCTCTCCAGGATGTGCCAGGGATTTCCAACATACCCCCCAATAGCCCGCGTGGCGGGCGGCGCCTCAGCCAAACCCAGCCATCCGCATCCATCAGCAGGAAATGCACGCCATGGCGCGAGGGCCGCTCAGGCTTTGGCGCCTTGCGCGGCAAGGTCTCAGCCAGCCCGAGCTTCTGCGCCTGACATGCCTTGTGCCACGGGCAAAGCGCGCAGGCGGGCTTCCGCGGCGTGCAAATCCCCGCCCCCAGATCAAACAGCGCCTGGGTAAAGTCGCCAGGCCGGGCGCGGGCGGCCTGATCGGCCAGAAAACCCTGCGCCAGAGCATCAAGCCGGGGCTTAGCGGCGGGCAGCGCTTCCTCCACCGCAAAGACCCGCGCAGTGACGCGTTCCACATTGCCGTCCAGCGGCACGACGGGCGCGTTGAAGGCAATGGCGGCGATGGCCGCGGCGGTATAGGGGCCAATGCCGGGCAGGGCGGCCAGACCCTCTCGTGTTTCGGGAAATCCGCCCAAGGCCAGGATTTGCCGCGCCGCCGCATGCAGGTTGCGCGCCCGCGCGTAATAGCCAAGCCCCGCCCATTCCGCCGCCACCTCCGCCCACGGTGCCTCGGCCAAGGCGGCCAAATCCGGGAAGCGCGCCAGAAAACGGGTAAAGCGCGGCCCCACCGTTGCCACGGTGGTTTGTTGCAACATGATTTCCGAAAGCCACACATGATATGGTGCGGCGCGTTCCCCTGGCGGGGCGCGCCATGGCAGGATGCGGCGGTGCCTGTCATACCAGTGCAGCAGATCGGCGGCGGAAGGGGGTTTCACGGCATGGCTCGGGATGAGGAGGAAAGGCGGTTCTTCGGCGGGCCTAGACCCCTCGGCGCCCTGATTCCAGCCCTGACGCGCCCGGCCTTCAAACGCAAGAGCCCCGCCGCCGCGCAGATCATGGCGGATTGGCCGGCGCTGGTCGGCCCGGCCCTGGCCACTGTGACCCAGCCGCTGCGCTTGACCTCTGGCAGCCTGACCATTGCCTGTTCGGGGCCGATTGCGCTCGAACTCAGCCATTTGGCGCCGGAACTGATGGCCCGGATCAATGGCGGGCTGGGGCGCGTTGCGGTGGAAAGGCTCCGCTTCGTGCAGGGGGCGGCGCCCGCCCGAAAAACCAGTCAGCCGGCCCTGCCGCCCCGCCCGGTGCCGTTGCCCAAGCGCGTGACGACCGCTTTGGAAGGGTTACCCACAGGGGATTTGCGCGAGGCGCTGGAAAGATTGGCGCGCGGCGTCTATCGAAAACAAGGCTGAGCGGGGGTCGAGTCGCGCCCCCCAAAGGCCAAATCGGCCCGGCCGCTTCCCCCCGAAAAGGCGCGCCGGCTCCGCAGGAGAGAAATTGATGCTCGACCGTCGCGCGTTACTGCTTTTGCCCCCCGCCCTGCTTCTGGGCGCACCGGCGCTGCATGCGCAATCCGATGATCCTAGGCTCGCCGAACGCAGCCTGGGCCGCGCCGATGCGCCGGTCACGGCGATTGAGTATTTCTCCCTGACCTGCAGCCATTGCGGCGCTTTCCACCGCGACACCTGGCCGCGCGTGCGGCGCGAATTGGTGGAAACCGGGCGCGTGCGCATGGTGTTCCGTGATTTCCCGCTGGATCAGGTTTCGCTCCGCGCCCATGCCGTGGCGCGCAGCTTTCCGCCTGATCGTTATGAACCCTTCATCTCCGCATTATTTGCTACACAGGATCGCTGGGCCTTCGCGCGCGGCGTGGATCACAAGGCGGAGATCGGCAAGATCGCGGCGCTTGCCGGCATGGGCGCTGATGCCTTCAACGCTGCCTGGGCGGATGACGCCTTGGCCCGCGCCATTCTGGAAGCGCGCCAAAAAGGTGAGGCTGAGCATCAGGTCAATGCCACGCCAACCTTCATCATCGGCGCACAAAAACTCCCCGGCGCAATCTCCTTTGAACGCTTCGAAGCTGCGGTGCGGGAGGCAATGCCGCGGTGATGGAAGAAATCATCCCCCCCGCCCCGGCCGAAGCCGACATCAGCACGCCCGAAGCTGAAGCAGCACGCAGCGAAGAACAGGCGCGCGCCGCGCATAATGCGAAGCTGTCGCGCATCCGCATCGCCGGCTTCAAATCCTTCGCCGAAGCCACAACGGTTGAAGTGCTGCCAGGGCTGACC
>JADCFR010000519.1 GCA_020249415.1 Roseomonas sp.
CCGCGATGACGCGGGAAGAAGCGCTGGAGATCCTCGGCCTCACGGAGGGCGCCGATGAGGATGCAATTCGCGCCGCGCATCGGCGCCTGATGAAAACGGCGCATCCTGATCAGGGCGGCAGTGCGTGGCTGGCCGCGCGCATCAATGCGGCGCGGGATTTGTTGTTGGGTTGATCAGGGTTTTCGCCGCGCTTCGCGCCGTGCAATCCAGGTGGTGGCCGCGAAAATCACCAAGGCACCGGCATAGGTTGTCAGCGCCGGTTCCTCGCTGAAGACCAGCCAGCCCATCAGGCTCGCCCAGACCAGATCAAGAAACTTCACCGGCTGAATGGCCGACATATCAGCCAGGCGGAAGGCTTCGGTCAGGAACCAATGGCCGACACTGCCGAGGATGCCGGTCAGCACAAACCAGGCCCATTGCTCGGCAGTGGGCCAGGTCCAGACCGCGACTGCGAAGGGCAGGGTGAATAGCGTGACCATGATGGATTGCCAGGCGACGATCACCTCTGGCTTGTCATGGCGCGTCAGCGCCTTGGTGATCAGGAAGGATGCGGCGAATAAGGGCGTGCTTGCCAGCATCACCAGATTCCAATAGCCGCCATCACCGCTGAGGCCGGGGGCGACCACAATCAGCACGCCAATGAAGCCGATGCCGGCGGCGATCCAGCGCGCGCGAATCATCGGCTCGCCCAGGAACAAGACTGCGCCCGCCATGATGAAGATGGGTCCGGTGAAGCCCATGGCGGTCATATCCGCCATCGCCACATTCGGCAGCGCGATGAACCACAGCATGAGGCCGAGCGTATGCACCAGGCCGCGCCAGATTTGCCCGCGCAGATTATGCGGCATCCAGGCCATGACACCGCCGCGCAGCATGAAGGGCAGCATCACCACAATGCCCATCAGGTAGCGCAGAAACTGCACCTGCAAGGGATCAAGCTCATAGGTCATCTGCCGCATGATGGTGTTCAGCAGCGTGAACAACAGGCCGGAAATCGCAATGAACGCCATGCCGCGCAGCACCGCATTCCGGGGTGCCACCGCGCCCGGATTCATGGCTGTTCGGTCAAAAAACGCAGCAGCGTGGCGTTGAAGGCCTCGGCCGCCTCATAGGCCACCCAATGGCCGGCACCGGGAATGGCATGTGCGCGCGCACCGGGGCGGAGCCCATGCACCAGATCAAGCCGCAGCTGCACATGGGGCCGCACAATCGCATCCCATGCGCCGTAAATGGCATTGAGTTGCCCGCGCCCACGCAGCAGCGCCTGTTTCAGCGAATCCGTGCTGGCAAAGCCGCGGCTTTTGAAGCGCGCCCCGCGGGTGGAGGCTTCCTGAATGGCCAGCGCCACATCATCAATCCTGCTGGCATCGGCGAACATCAATTCAGCCAGGTTGTGCCGATGCGAAGCGACGCGTTCCTCACCGGCCAGCGCGCGTACCTTCACCAATTGCGTGGGGCTGCGCTGAAAGCCAAGCGCGCCGGCGCCGATGATGGTCAGGCTTCTCACCCTGTCTTGATCCAAAGCGGCCAAATGCCCGGCGCAGAGCGCACCGAAGGAAAACCCCGCCAGATCATAGCGGCTGCCGGCCGGCAGGATGTGAGCCAACCCGCGCGAGAGAATTGCCGCGACTCCATCCGGCGTTGAGACACCTTCCGGCATGGCGCTATCGCCAAGCCCGGGCAGGTCAGGCGCAATCACCATGCGCCCGGCACCAAGCGGGCCGATATTGCGCGCCCAATGCCGCCAGGAACCGGAACCGCCATGCAGCAGCACAAGCGGCGCCCCTTCGCCCCAAACGCGCCATACCATGTTGCCGGAACCGCAAGGGGTTTCCGCCACGCGGGCCGAGGCCGCCAAGGGGATCAGGGCCGGGTGCAATTCCGCGCTACCATCCTCGGTGCGCCAGATGATCTTGCTCATGCTGCGTTTGATACCGTTTGGGCGGAAAGCTTAGGCTTGGGCGAAGCGCTGTCCAAGCCCGTACGCCTCAGAGCGGCTTTTGCGCCTTCTCCAGCAAGCGGCTGAGGAAGCCTGGCTTCTTTGGCTCAGCGGCTGGCTTGGTCGCCTCGGCGGCGGCCTTGGCTTCGGCGGCGGCGCGCTTTTCCTTCTCTGTCAGCCATTTTTCCAGGCTCATGCCCGCCTTGGCGGCGCGTTTGGCTTCATAGGCGCGTTGCGCTTCGGTCAATTTCCGGTCGGCCATGGTGACTACCCCTTCTCGATGCCCTGAATGGCGCGGCGCGCGGCTTCCGGCAAGGGGCAAGAAGTGGCAGAAGCACCCCCATGGACGCGAAAGTAAAGGCCGGCATTTGGGTTTCCATGGCGATCCGGCTTTCCGATATGGCCGGGCGGTCTGCCGCCGTGCTGCGCAAGGGGGACCCTGATAGCGGCGGCATCCTATGCGTGCTGCGCGGGCGGACAGGTGTGCAGGTACTCAGCCAAATCCGCGATGCCGAGGGCCGGCCCGCCTGGCTGCGCGCGACGGGGCCTGGCGCGGTGGATCAGGAAACAGCCGATGCCTATGTCGCGCGGCAGGTGCAGCGTGATCCTGATGTGTGGGTGGTGGAATTTGATGCGCCGGATTTGCAACCGCCCTTTGAAGCGCGGGTTGTTTAGCGCATCACGGGTCACACCGGATCGCAGCGGAGTTCAAAGCGGCATTCACCGGCGCCATGCGCGGCACAGGCGACTTCCCGGCAGGTGGGCTCAGCGGCCCGCCCGGCCTGTTCCATGACGAAGCGCATGGCCCCGCCAAAACTGCCTTCGAACATGTAGCAGACCGGGCGGCCAACCTGCCCGTAAGCGAGCGCATAGGCCGAATGGCGTACCGTGACCGCGGCGGTGCCGGCAGCCTCATCCAAGCCAGTGATTTCAAACAAGCCATAGCCGCGCTGCGATAGGCGCTTCAGATAGTGGCGAAAGGTCTCAAGCGGGCTCAGCCCATGCGTCTTCGCTTCCGCGCGGCACCATTGCAGCGCGGAAAGATCAGCCGAGCCATACATGATGCCGCGGAAGCGATCAGCGCCGATCGCTTCCTCCACGCTCTTCTGAATATTCACCAGAAAATGGCGCGGCAGGTAGATCATCGGCAGGCCATCGGTGCGCCAGATCCCGGTTTCGGGATCAACCTCAATCGGTACTGCCGGCCCGGCCATGGGCTTCAGCCCTTTTGCGCGGCCTGGAAGGCTTCGAAGAAGGCGGTCGGCTTCACGATGCGATTTTGCATCTGCACCAGCGCGCCGGTATCCGCGACCTTCTTGAGATAGGCGGCCCAGGCGGGGTCTGCCGCCATGGCCGCACGGCGGCGTTCACGATCCGCCTGATCATCATAGGCCCACATATGGACAATGGTATTGAGTTCACCTTCGATAGTGGTGAACCAGCCATAGCAGCGGCCGAGGTGCTTTTTCTGGATGTCCCAGCCTTCCTTTTCATAAAGGGCGACAAAGTCAGCAACCTTATTGGGCAGGCAGGTGTAGATGCGAAGGTCAATGATCATGGCGGGGTTCCTTTGCGGGTTCAAAGCCGAAGCTTAAGCGCAGCCGGCGTCAGGGCGCCACTCCCCTTTTTCTTGCGCGCGGCCCTGTGTTCTGCGACGGTACCTGCCATGGAACAACACGCCATCACCACCGTCGCCGCGCTTGAAGCCCTTTATGATCAGGTGCTGGAAACGGCCGCCAATAAATCCACGGACCGGCTGGATGCCCCAACGCGGGCCTTTATTGCCGCCTGCCCCTTTGCGCTGCTCGGCACGCATGGTTCGCGGGGCAATCACATCACGCCGCGCGGTGATGCGCCTGGCTTCATCCAGGTGCTGGATGACCAGCATGTGATGCTGCCTGATCGCAAGGGGAATAACCGGCTGGATGGGCTGCGCGATATTCTGGAAGATAATCGCGTATCGCTGCTGTTCCTGATCCCTGGCGTGAATGAAACGCTCCGCCTGCATGGCACGGCGACCATTTCAACCGATCCGGAATTGCGCGCGCGCTGCCTGGCGCAGGGCAAGGAACCGGCGACGGTGCTGATCATCAAAATCCGCGAAATCTTCATGCAATGCCCGAAGGCGCTGATGCGCTCAGCCCTTTGGGATGGCCGCACCCGCCCGGCGGAGGTGCCGAGCATGGGGCAAATGATTTCCGCCCATAAGAAGGGCGCGGTGGATCCGGTGGCGTATGATCAGGCGGCGCCGGCACGGATGAAGGCCAATCTTTACTGACGGCAAGGCGAAGCTGCCGCGCCGTCAGCGATCCGTCAGGCGCAATTCAATACGGCGGTTGCGCGCCAAGGCCTGCGGCGAATCACCCGTATCAATCGGCTGCGCATCACCAAAGCTGGTGGCGGCGACGCGATTGGGCGGCAGCCCTTCCGCAATCAGCATCTGAGCGACCGCAATGGCCCGCGCTGCGGCCAATTCCCAATTGCTGGCAAAGCGTGGGCTGCGAATGGGGTTGCGATCCGCATGACCATCCACGCGCAACACCCAGGCAACATCGGCAGGGATCAGCGGCGTGACCTCGGCCAGCACCGTCGCCAATGCGCGCACCTGCCTAAGGCCGGCTTCGGATAATTCCGCACTTGCGGGGGCGAAAAGCACCTCACCCTGGAAGACAAAGCGGTCCCCCACAATGCGCACTTCCGGCCTTTCGCCGAGAACATCGCGCAGCCGGCCGAAGAAATCACTGCGATAGCGCTGCAATTCCTCAACCCGCGCCGCGAGTGCCGCATTCAGGCGTTGACCCAGTAGCGCGATTTGCGCATTGCGATCCCGCCCTTCCGCTTCCGCCAGATCAAGCGCGCGTGACAGCCGCGCCAGCTCGGCGCGCAGCGCTTCTGTCTGGCGCGTCAGCAGCGCGATTTGCGCCGCGGCACTTTCCGCAAGACGCGCGCGTTCGCCCGCTTCAGCCTCGGCCCTTTCGCGCCCGCGCTGTTCCTGCGCCGCGCGGCGTTCCAATTCATCACGCAGCGCCGTCAGCGCCCTGATCTGTTCGGAAAGCCGCGCCATCTCCGAAAGCCGCTGCGTGACGGTTTCACGTTCGACGCGTACCTGCCGGTCCAGCGCCTGAGCTTCGCGCCGCATCGCTTCCAAGGCCGCTTGCGCCGCCGCCAATTCCGCCAAGGCATTGCGGCGTTCCCGGTCAAGTTCCGCGACACGGGTTTCCGCGCGCTGGCGCCCTTCCGCCTCGGTCGCACTGCGGCGCTGCAATTCATCGCGGAGCGCCGTCAGCGCCCTGATCTGTTCGGAAAGCCGCGCCAGATCGGCCAAGCGCGCTTCCACGGTTTCGCGTTCCACCCGCACTTGCCGATCAAGCGCCTGAGCCTCGCGTCGCAGCGCCTCGATCATGGCGCGCGCTTGGGAAAGCTCTGCCTGGCTGCCGCGCAAATCCCGTTGCAGCCGTGCGGCATCACCGCCGACAGTCTCGGCGCGCGACAGTGCTTCGGCCAATTGCCGTTCTGTGGCCGTTGCGCGATCTGCCGCACTGCGCGCCGCCAATTCCAAATCCGAAAGCCGCGCGCCCTGCCTGTCACGTTCCCCGCGCAGCCCATCGCGTTCGCTGGCGAGCCTGTCGCGTTCATCGCGAATCAGCGCAAGGGATTGCAGGGCCGTATCCCGCGCCGTTGCCGCGCTGCGCAAATCATCATTCAGCCGGCCCAATTGCTGGCGCAATTGTTCACCCTGCGTGGCTTCAAGGGAAAGCAATTCGGCCAATTCCGCGACCCGGCGATTGAGCTGATCGACCGCCTGTTCGCGGGAGCTGAGTGCCACCGAAAGAAAGCCCTGCGCCAGCACAAAGACCAGCAGCACGAAGATGATGACCATGAGCAGCGTGGAAAGCGCATCCACATAGCCTGGCCAGGCGTCCAATCCCCCGCGCCCGCGCCGCCTTTCGGAAGACCCTGCCATGGCGCGTCAAACGTCCTGATTTTTCACCGCGGTTGTTCCTCCGCGATGGCGGCGATGGTGCGGGTCAGGATCTTGATCTCATTGCGGATGTCATTGGTGGATTGCGCGCGGCCCTGCGCCACTTCTTCCACCAACCGCGCCAGATAGATTTCCAGGTTGCGCAAATGCCCGCGCATCGCTTCCGCCTCACCCCGATCGGCCTGGCTTTCCGCGAGCCGCGATATGGCCGGCGCCAGCCCATCCTGCGCATCGGCAATGCGGCGCATCAGCGTATTATTCGCGCGCATCTGTTCCGTCAGTACGGTCATGCGTTCGGTGAGCGTCATCAGCGCCTGGGATGTGGCGGCACGGCCATCCTCACCACGCGCAATGGTGGATTGCAGGGTTTCAAGATTTTCTGCGGTTTGCTCAAGCAAGGCTTGGACATAGGCGGGCACGCTGCCCTCACCTTCCTGGCCCAGAATGCCGGAAGAAAGCCGTGTCAGCCCGGCCAGCCATTCTTCCAGATCATTGAAGAAACGGTTTTGCGCCTGCCCTGCCGTCAGGTCCAAAAACCCCACCACCAGCGCGCCGGCAAGGCCCAGCATGGAAGCGGAAAAGGCAGTGCCCATGCCCTGCAAGGGTTTGGCAAGGCCAGCCTTCAATTGTTCAAACAATACATTCAAATCGCCGGAACCGACCGACATATTGCCGATGACATCAGCAATAGAAGCAATCGTCAGCAGCAAGCCCCAGAAGGTGCCAAGCAGCCCCAGGAAAATCAGCAGCCCGGTGACATAGCGCGACAATTCGCGCCGTTCATCAAGGCGCGATTGCAGCCCATCCAACACGCTCCGCATCGCAGAGGCCGAGAGCGAGACGCGTTCATTCCGCCGCCCCGACAGCATGGAAACCATCGGCGCCAATAGGCGCGGCTGGCGTGCGGAAAGCCCATCCTTGGGCGCACGGAAACCATCCACCCAAGCGACTTCTCGCCGGAGCGAAAGCACCTGACTAAAGGTCATGCCAATGCCAAACAGCAGCACGGCCAGGATCACGCCATTCAGCAGCGGATTGGCCTGGAAGGCATGCAGCAGATCGGGTGCCAGCATGGCGGCGATGCCACCCACCGCGGCCAGGAAAATCACCATTCGCCAAAGATAGATTGTGGGCTGGGTCATGAGCGCCTTGCCTCCGTATTCGGGCTTGCCACGCCAGGGGGCAGGATGTCCACCGCATCCTGCGCGCCGGAAAGCCGGCCAAGCGGGCGGAGGTCAATTCGTGTTGGCGTCAGCCCGCCGGCAATAAGCGCGGATTTCACCGCCTGCGCGCGGGCAAGGCTCAGGCGGCGCGCGATTGAGACATCCTCTGCCGGTCCTGCCACCTGGGCTTCCACCGTAATGCGGCCCTGCGGCAGGGCGGCCAGGGTCCGGGCCAAAGCCTGCACGGCGGTGACCTGTGCCGGCGTGAGCTCTGTGCCGGTCATGCGCAGCCGAAACCCGCCCTGGGGCAGCGCTTGCAGGCCCTGCAATGGCCCGGCTGGGGATTGCGGTGTTTGCGGGCGCAAAGGCGTCAATTGCACCGGCGGTGGCGGGGCGGGGGCAGGGTCCGGCGGCAGGCTTGGGTCGGGCGTTTCCGCCCGCGCTGCCAAGCCGAGTAAGCCGCACCCGGCCGCCAGGGCAGCCCGCCTGGAAAGGGATACCCTTCCCTTAATCATCCCGCTGCCTGATGCGCCTTCACGGCGGCGATGCCGTCCGCCACCACCTCGCGTAGCTTTGGTTGCAGCGCCTGGTTGCCGCAAACCACCATGCCGGAGGGGTAGGGGTCATTGCCGTCCGGGTCGCTCACGAAGCCGCCGGCTTCGCGCACCAGCACAATGCCGGCGGCGATATCCCAGGGCTTCAGCCCCAATTCCCAGAAACCATCATAGCGCCCCGCCGCCACCCAGGCGAGGTCGAGCGCCGCCGCGCCAAAGCGCCTGACGCCGGCCACTTGCGGCATCAGCTTATGGAGTGTGGCGCTGAATTCCGCCTTGCGCGCCACGCCGCCGAAGGGAATGCCGGTCGCGAACAGCGCTTCGCGCATGTCCTTCCGACCTGAAACCCGGAGCCGCTTGTCGTTCAGGAAGGCGCCCACGCCCTTTTCGGCCCAGAACATCTCATCCGATGCCGGGTTATAGACCACGCCCGCGACCAATTCGGTCTTGTCGGCGGCAACACGCTTTTCCACGCCCACGCTGATCGCCCAATGAGGAATGCCATGGAGGAAATTGGTGGTGCCATCCAAAGGGTCCACCACCCAGCGCCATTCCCAATCATCGCCACCCGAAGCGCCCGATTCTTCCATCAGAAAGGCGAAGTTGGGGCGGGCCTTGGAAAGCTCCTCACGCAAGGTCTGTTCGGCGCGCAGATCGGCGGTGGAGACGAAATCGGATGGCCCCTTCACGCTGACCTGAAGCTGCTCGACTTCCCCAAAATCGCGCAGCAGTCGGCGCCCTGCCTTTTGCACGGCGGCCGTCACTACCTGCAAGGCCGGGGAAAGGCGGGCGGAAAGCGGAGGCATGATTGAAGTCCTTGAGGTGTCAAAAGAGCAGGCATTCGGTTACCGCAGAAACACGCAAAGAAAAAGCCGGCCCCGCTTGCCCAGGGCCGGCCTGAATGGGTAGCGGCTGCCGCTATTCCTGCAGCGCCTTGTCCTTGCCCTTGCGGATATTGGGCAGCAGCATCGCAATCAGCGCGATGGCGCCAATCGCCAGCATGGTGGCGCTGATCGGGCGCTGGACAAAGACCATGGGATCACCGCGCGACAGCAGCATGGCGCGGCGCAGATGTTCTTCCATCATCGGCCCCAAGACGAAGCCGATCAGCATCGGCGCCGGTTCCAAGCGCAGCTTGGAGCAGAGGTAGCCGAACAAGCCAAAGAACACGGTCTGATACACATCGAACACGTTATTCTGCAGCGAATAGACGCCAATCGCGCAGAAGATCAGGATGGAGGGATACATGTGGCGATAGGGAATCGCCAGCAGCTTCACCCAAAGCCCGATCATCGGCAGGTTGATGACCAGCAGCATCAGATTGCCCAACCACATGGAGGCAATCAGCCCCCAGAACAGATCAGGCTGCGCTTCCACCATGCGCGGACCGGGCTGAATGCCCTGAATGATCAGGGCGCCTACCATGAGCGCCATCACCGCATTGGCCGGAATACCAAGCGTCAGCAGCGGAATGAAGGAGGTTTGCGACGCCGCATTATTGGCTGCTTCCGGCCCCGCCACACCTTCAATGGCGCCAGTGCCGAATTCATGCCGACCCTTGGAGATCTTGCGCTCCATCATATACGAACCGAAGGATGAGAGCGCGGCACCGCCACCCGGCAGAATGCCAAGCA